>JBICHM010000147.1:0-15056 GCA_043101835.1 Phycisphaerales bacterium
CGTCGATGATCCGAACACGCGAGACGTCGAGCCCCGCCTCGGCGCCGGCGACGAGGTGCCCGATCGCGTCCGCGGTCTGCTGGCCGAGCGGCTGGCCCGTCGCGGTGAAGACCGTCGCCGATGCGGTCGCCTGGCGCACCGCCTGGCCGAGCCCGGCCGGCGCAGGCGCGTCGATGATCACGCGCGCCTCCCGGATGCCCTGCATGTTCGCGATGATCCGCGCGAGTTCGTTCTGCTTGGCGATCAGGAAGATCTGCTGATGCTGCGCGCTGGTCATCGTCCACGACTGCTTGTCGAGGACGGTGTCGAACATCAGCGAGGTGTCGGCCGGGAGCAGGCCCTGCTGGCCCAGCTGACCCAGCACCAGGTGGCGCATCTCGGCCGGCACCATGATGGCGCCGCCCCGCTCCTCGTACTCGTACCCATTGCTGCGCAGGTAGCTGACCGCGCGCACCTGGGCGTCGGGCGCGACACCCGGCATCAGCTCGACCATCGGGCGCGCGCCGGCGTACTGCGTCACGACGAAAAGCGCCATGAGCACGATCACGACCAGACTGGAGATCAGCAGACGCTGGGTGACCGTCAGCGACGACAGCTGGGTACGGATCTGATCCAGCACACGCCTGAGTTGCCCCATCGCACCGGCCTCCCTGCCGCGGACTCTCGCGCAATCCTTGCGCGTCCGGGCCGCGCAGCAATCGCGCGACCGAGATCACCTCTTCGGCACGGGCGCGCGCGGACCTTGAATGTCAGAGAGCAGGCGCGGGAGATTCCGCGCGCCGGAGTCAGACGCGCATCTGCTTCAGCTCTTCATAGGCGTCCATCACCTTGTTCCGGACCTGGAGGAGCATCTGAAAGGCGAGGTCCGCCTTCTGGGTGGCGCCGATCACCGTGGCGACATCGTCGCGTCGCCCGGCGGTGAGGTCCTCCATCGCCTGGTTGGCGTCGGCCTGCAGACGGTTGACCTCCTCGAGATTCTTCTTGAGGAGGTCGACGAACTGCGGCGCGTCGGGGTCGGCCTTGCCGGCCTGCTGCCCCTGCGACGGCGGGGTGACGCCCCGCACACCGCCGGCCTGGATCAGTCCCAGTGGATCGTTCATCGCGCTGCTCCGCCCCGCCGGCTCGCGGGGGCGAGGGATCGTTCACTCGTCGCCATCGGACGCCCGGGCCATGCTACGCCAGCAGGCGCAGCGCCTCGGAAAGCATCGTCTTCGTCGCCTCCGCCGCGGCCACATTGGCCTCGTAGGCGCGCGACGCCTCGATCATGTTGATCTGCTCGACCACCGGATTCACATTCGGGTAGTACACATACCCCGCCTCGACGCCGCGCTCCGGGTCGTCCTCCGTCGCCGCGAGCGGGTGCGTCGGATCCCAGACCGGCAGGAGCGGGCTCGGATCCTCAACGATCTCCGCGACGCGCACCCCTGCCGCGCCCCCGCGCGCCGCGCCGCCGGCGGCGCCCGGATCCGGCGCGAACATCGCCACACGCCGCCGATAGGTTCCGACACCGCCGTCGGGCTCAAGCAGGGCGTTCTGATTCGCAAGGTTGCTGGCGATGGTGTTCAGCCTCGTCCGCTGGGCCACCATGCCGCTGACCGAGATATCCAGTGCGCCGTACATGGGCGGTGTCCTTCAGGAAGCGCGATCAGACGCGCAGGGAAATGGCCTGGCCGAGCAGGTTGATGCGGTTCGTATACAGCTGCGCCGCCAGACGAAAGGCGCCGGTGTTCTCGACGAGATCCTGCATCAGCCCCTCGAGATCACGGTCGTTGCGGTCGTGGAAGAGCACATTGCCCGACGGGGTGCGCGGCTGGATCGTGAACCGCCCGTCGCCCCCCGGCTCGAACTCCGGGCCCCGACGGATGCAGAGCTCGCCGCGCGTGCCCCAGGTGCGACCGCGCCGGTCGTCGATCGCCTCGCCGAGGCGGCGCTGGAAGTCCGGGACACTGACATCACGCGTCACGTACCCCGGCGTGTCGAGGTTCGCGATGTTGCTGTTGATCAGCGTGTGCCGCTGCTCGGCGAAGCGCATCATCGCCTCGAGGGCGGGCAGGGCGTCGGCGGTGGTCAGGTCATTGATGCGCATGGAAGGTCTCGTCCGCGTGAAACCCCGCAAATCGCGGGCCATCGCCACACGCCCCGTTCGAGGGGCGCAGTGCGCGACTCAAAGGTCCGGCGCGACGAGGTTCGCCTCCTTCCACTTCTTGAGTTTGAGCCCGAGCGTGCGGACCCCGATGCCCAGCGCCTCGGCCGTCTTCTGGCGATGGCCGTTGAAGCGGCTGAGTGTGCGGACGATCGCCTCGCGTTCGATGTCCTCGAGGGCCCGTGGCGACTCACTGACGCCGTGCAGCGGCGCCGACTCGACCAGTGACCCCGCGCCCGCCGGCGCAGGCGCTGCGCTCGCGCCGAGCGCAGTCTGCGCCGCCGGCGCAGCGATCGCGGCCGACGGCTGTCCGCCGAGCCACGGCGCGATCAGACTCGCCGGGATCGATTCGCCTCGGCTCAGCACGACAGCCCGCTCGCAGATGTTCTGCAGCTCCCGCACGTTCCCCGGCCAGCGGTACGACTGCAGGAGCGCCATGGCCCCGTCGTCGAATGCACGCGCCGGGCGTCCCTCGCGCTGACACACCATCCCGATGAAATGGGCCGCGAGCGCCGGGACATCCTCGGCGCGGTCGCGCAGGGCGGGAATGTGCAGCGGCAGCACGTTCAGACGGAAGTACAGGTCCTGCCGGAACTCGCCCCGCTCAACAGCGCGAGGCAGATCGCGGTTCGTGGTCGCCAGCACACGCACATCCACGCCGATGGGCGTGCTCGAGCCGACCCGCTCGAAGACCCGCTCCTGCAGCACGCGCAGGAGCTTCGCCTGGATCTGGGGACTCACCTCGCTGATCTCGTCGAGCAGCAGCGTGCCCCGGTCGGCGAGTTCGAATCGCCCCTTCCGCAGCTTCTCCGCGCCCGTGAAGGCGCCCTTCTCGTGTCCGAAGAGCTCGCTCTCGAGCAGCGACGGCGAGAGCGCAGCGCAGTTCATCGCGAGCATCGTCTCGCCGGCGCGGGCGCTGCACTCGTGGATGGCCCGGGCGATCACCTCCTTGCCGACGCCCGACTCGCCGTGGATCAGCACGGTGCCGTGGCTCGCCGCGACCGCGCGAACCTGCTCCTTGACCATTCGCATCGCGTGCGACACGCCCACGATGCGGTCGAGCCCGCGCAGCGCCCCACCCGCGGGCGCGGCGCCCGAAGTCGCCGGCGCCGGCTGGCCTGCCGGCTGTCCGGCGAGCATCAGCACCTGGTTCTCCCGCTTCAGCCGCGCATGGTCGATCGCCCGCTTCACCGCGACGATCAGCTCGTCGCCCTCGAACGGCTTGGTGATGTAGGTGTACGCCCCGAGCTTCATCGCCTGCACGGCGGACTCGATCGTGCCATAGGCCGTCATCAGCACGACCGGCAGGTCGTCATCGAACTCGCGCACGCGCTCGAGCAACTCGACACCGGTCATCCCGGGCATCTTCAGGTCGGTGACGACCGCGTCGGGCTTCCGCCGGGCGATCATCTCGAGGGCCGGCTCGCCGCCGTGGGCGGCCAGCACGGTGAACCCCGCACGCTGCAGCGTGACGCCGACGCTGTCGCGCAGCATCTCCTTGTCATCAACGACGAGTACGGTGGGCATAGTCAGCGTCCTGCCTTGGCATTGGCGCCGGGCGTCCTGCCCGGCGTGGTGTCACTGGGGTCGATGGCGGGGAGCAGCAGCTCAACGAGCGCGCCCCCCTCCGGCCGGTTGCGCACCTGCACGCTCCCGTTGTGGGCGTCCACGATGCGGTGCACGATCGCGAGGCCGAGCCCGGTGCCCGCCTCGCGTGTGGTGAAGAACGGGTTGAACATCCGCTCGAGAGCCTCGTCGCTCAGGCCGGCGCCGGTGTCGGCGATCGCGAGCGACACGCCCGGCACACGCGCGCCGCCGGTGATGCGGATCTCCGCGCTCCGGGCCGTCAGCCGAACGATGCGCTCGACGCCCGGACGGCTGCCGGCCTCGATCGCCTCGGCCGCATTGCGCACCACGTTGACGAGCGCACGCTGCAACAGCGAGCGGTCGCAGGCGATCTCCAGCCCATCCGGGGCATCGATCACCGCGTCGACGCCCGACGGGCGCATCACGCCGATGCACGCCTCAACGGCGCACTCGAGCAGCTCCCGCGCATCCGCCGGTTCCGGGCGGATCCGGATCTCGCGCGAGAAGTCGAGCACATCGCACACGATGCGGTCGAGCCCGACGACCGCCCGCCCGATCTTGCGCGCAGTCTCGGCGAGCGCCGGGCGGTCGGCGAGGTCCTCTTCGAGCACCGTCGCGTACAGGCGGATGGAGCCCAGCGGGTTGCGCACTTCGTGGGCGATGCCCGCGGCCATCTCGCCGAGGGCCGCGAGCTCCTGCGAACGCCGCAGGCGCCGGTTCGCCTCCCGAAGCTCCCCCTGAAGACGCGCGACTTCGCCCTTCAACGACTCGTGCGTCGACTGCAGCCGGGTCACGAGATCGTTGAACGACGAGACGACCTGCGCCAGCTCGGCCGGATCAGGGCCGGCCTGGCGCGCACCGACGGGCGGATGCTTCGTAGCGCTCGCGCTCACCCCTCGCGGTCCTGGTAGCGGGGCTGGCTCGCGCCGGGACGCCCGTACGCCGCGACGGCGCCGCGCCCCTTCGAAAGGCCCTGCAGCTCGCCCGTCACGCGCCCGCGCCGCTCGTCGAGGGCCTCGCGGTCACGCTCGTCCCGCTGCGCGATCGCGTTGATGCGCGCCGCCAGATCGTCGATCTGCCGGTTGAACGACTCGCGGCTCTGTTCATCAAGCTGCGCCATCAGCTCGCGCCATTGCACGCGGAACGGCGCGAACTCCTCGGTGAGCGCCCCGAGGCGATCGATGATCGCCTGCCGCTCCCCCAGCACGCCGAGGAGCGCATCGGTGTCGTCCTCGCGGATCAGCGACGACTGACGCTCGCTGAGCCCGTCGAGGCGCTCGTACAGCCCGCGCTGCTCATCGATGATCCGTTCGAGGCGCGCCCGCCAGCGATCCGGTCCGCCCGGGGCGTCCTGCCCCCCCTGCCGGGTGTTCGTCATCCTGACCTCCGTCCGTTCCGTCTCAGCCGCTGTCGCCTTCGTCGGCCTCCGCACGCTGGGTGAGGCGCTCGCTCGACTCCAGCCACCGTTCCCAGTGGCGTCGATCGAGCGGGAGGTCCCGGGCGTCGAGCGCCGAGTCGGGGATCTCCGCGAGCCGGCGCCGGGCACGCGCGTTCGCCGTGCGCGCCTCCGGCCACCGCTCCAGCGCGATGTAACAGTTCACGATCTGCATCATGGCGACCAGCGACGCCGGCTCGTCGGCGTACCGCTGCGCCGCGGCGTCGTAGAGGCGGATCGCCTCGTCGTACAGCCCCTGATCGAACGCGCAGTCCGCGCGATAGAAATACGCATTGCGCAGCGTCAGCCGGTCCAGGTCAGTCCGGATCGCCGGGGCCTTTGCCTCAAGCCCGCTCCGGACCTCCTCGTACAACGCCTGCGCCCGGGCGAGGCGGTCGGCGCGTTCCTGCTCGATCTGCCGACGCTCCGCCGACGGCAGGCCCTCGCGCAGCGTTT
This sequence comes from Phycisphaerales bacterium, assembly GCA_043101835.1. Lineage (GTDB taxonomy): Bacteria > Planctomycetota > Phycisphaerae > Phycisphaerales > UBA1924 > JBICHM01. The sequence goes on from JBICHM010000147.1 coordinate 5,622, forward strand.
CTTCCAGATCACGCGCCGCCAGCCGCAGCGCCTCAGCGAGGTGGAACCGCGCCATGTCTGCGCCGGGATCGTTCGGATAGCGATCGACCGCCTCTCGCAGGCGCAGCGTCGCGTCGTCGAACTGCTCCCGCGCAAGGTGCAGGCGCCCTAGCTCGAAGAGCGCCTCCCGAAACTCGACAGCGTCGGGAGTCAGCATCGAGCCGTCGACGATGCGCTTCAGCAGGCGCTCGGCCTCGGCGTTGTTGCCGGGCGCCCCGTCGCTGAGCAGGCATTGGGCGAGGTGCACATGCGCCGACGCCGCCTCCGGCGCGCGCGGATGACGCGCGATGAGGTCCTGGAAGAACGAAGCCGCGGTCGTGTGATCGGAAAGCGACTGGTGGGCGAGGCCGAGACGGAAGAGCGCCGCGGGCACGCGCGGATCATTCGGGCGTCCGCCAACGAACTCGCTGAAGACCTCGATGGCGCGCTCACGATCGCCGGCGAGGTCGAAGGAATCCCCCGCCAACCAGAGCGAATCGCCGAACGCCTGATCCTCGGTCAGAATCATCCGGCGCGCGTGGCGGAGGAAATACTCGGCTGCGCCGTCGTAGTGGGCCCGCGCCTCGGCGCGGGACGCCGGGTCGAGCGCAAGCACGGCGCGCGCATCGGGGGCTCCGCTTTCGACGCCGACGATCGCGTCGGCGACACGCCGATGCGCATCGGCGACGCCCAGCAGGACGTCCCCGGGCGCCTGGGCGCCATCGAACACGCGCTCGGCGAGTTGCGCGAACTCCAGCGCACCGTTGGGGTCGTTGACAACGAGACGCTCGCGACGGCGCTCAAGCATGCTCCCCGCGGCCTCGTCGCGCGTCACGCCCGTGCGCCGGGCGCTCGTCGCATCGTCGATGCGATCGACGAGATCGCGATATGACTCAAGCGATTGCGCCACGGCGCCCATCGCCGCGTCCACCTCCGCCATACCGAGCACCGCCTGCGCGGCGCGCGGCGCACTCGGGTGCTCGAGCAGCGCCGTCGCGTACCGATCGCGCGCCTCTTCAAGGTCGGCGCGGATTTGCGCGATGCGCCCGGCGAGGATCGACGCGTCGCCGCGCAGACCGCTCGCGAAGGGAAGCCGGTCGAGCGCCGCGCCGATCTGCTCGGAGGCCTCCTCGAACCGGCCAAGTTCGAAATACGCCTCCGCGACGAGCAGGTACAGCTCGCCCGATGCGCCCGACGGTCCCGCCTCGAACCGCTGTATCGAGCGGAGCAGGTGGGTCAGCGCATCTTCCGCCTGCCCGCTGTCGAGCAGCAGCTCGGCCTGGCGCGCAACCACCCAGGCGTGGTCTGTCGCAGGCAGGTTCGGCTCGCCGGCAAGGCGGCCGAGCAGTGCCAGCGCGCCCGCCTCGTCAGCCGGATTCCCATCGAGTTTCGCGCGGATGATCCGCTTGAGCAGCTCGCGGCGCGCCGCGTCGAGTGTGGGCGGCAGCGCATCCGCTCGGGCGAGCGCCTCCTCCACGCGCCCAAGGGCCGCGAGCGCATCGGCGTACCGCACGACGCGCGCGCCTTCGAGCTCCGCGAAGAACTCTTCGGCCCTCCCGTATTCATCGACGATCGCCTGCGCATTCGGCGCGAGCCCAGCGCCGGTCGCTTCCTGCCCGAGGTACAACGCGTCGCCCCGTAGCAGGTGGAAGCGTCGCAGGTGGCGCGGGAGCGCATCCGGCGCGTCGAGCTCCGGGCGGATCGTGTCGTTGAGCAGCGTGATCGCGCGATCGAACTCCTGTCGCGTGATCAGTGTCTCGGCGTCATCAAGAGCGCCGTCAAAGTCGTTCTGCGGGGCGTCGCCGCGAAGCGTCATCAGCCCGCCGACGAGCAGCGCCATGCCGACAAGGAAGATCGGGACCTGCCAGAGATCACGCCACCCGCGCGACGACCGCGCAGGCGCCTCGAGCGCCTCGCAGTCTGCGTCGGGCGCCGATTCCTCGTTCGTCTCGATGTGCGCAGCCGGCTCCGCCATGGCGCAGGATCGATCCCCAAAGGTTGCGCGGCGACTCCCGCCGCTGCGGGGATCTATCGGGCGGCCCCCCTCAGCGCCTCCAAACGCCATGCGCAACTTCTGCGGCGCCCCCGAATCGGGCGGTGATCAATCCCTCGGCGCCGACGCATCGTCCTCGCCCGCGGCCGGCGCGATCACGATGGTCCCGGCGAAGAAGTCACCCGGATGCCGACGCGTCGGGTCCGCGATGATCATCGCCGCCAGGGGCGGGCAGGCGTACTTCACCAGGTTGCGGACGAACGCCTGTCGGAAAGTCGGTCGCTTCGCCTGCTCCACCGACACCGTCCGGCAGCCGGTCAGCAGCTTGCCCGGCGTCCACGCGAATCGCCATTCGCAGACAGTCTGCAAGACGAGCACGCCGGCGATCGTCGTCAGCAGCGGCATCACGCCGGCGCCGCTGACCTGCACGTCCAGCCCGACCGCCTCCATCGCGGAGGCGTCCCAGATCAGCATGCTGGTCCACGCGACGGGGGCGAGGTCGATCGCCGCGGCGAGCAGGCGCCGCCCCGGCGCCGCGGGCGCAACCCCTTCCGGCAGATGCACTTCCGCGATGGCGTCGGGCGAGGGGCGCAGCACGAAGATCAGGACCATCAGCAGCACCGCCAGCATGAGCAGGCCGAGGTACTGCAGGTCGTTCGTCGAGAGGATGGACTGGCGCGTCGCGTCGCCGGAGAAGACGATCTCGCCGCTGCTCGATGAGATCACCTCAAGACGGAGGCGCGTCTCGTGAAGCCATGCGACGACGATGTTCTCCCCCACCGCCATCGACGCGTACTCGACCGGCGCCCCCTCGATGCGCGCCAACGGCAGGGCTCGGTCCGAACGGAGTAGGCGTGTCAGCACTGTGCCGCCCGGTGAGCGGCGCACGCCGATGAGCGCGCCGTTCGCGCCGGCGAGAATGCGCTCACCCACATCGACCATCAGGCCGGAGGACGCCCATGCGCCGTCGGTGTCGCGCGTCCACACGACGCTCCCGCCCGGGCGGTGCTCGACGACGCCGTACCCCTCGCCCTGTGGCGCCAGCGCGAGCGCGTTGGCGCCGTCAAGACGTTCGGGCAGGGAGACTTCTTCCCACTCGGTGAAGTCAAAGACGAAGAGCCCGGCCCGTCCGGCGCTCTCGTCGCGGAGCAGCGCCACGGCGCCGCGCTCGAGCGCGAGCAGCCCTGCGAGCTCGCCCCACGCCGGCAGCGGCGCAAGCACTTCCTCGCGATCCGGCGGCGTGTAGCGGTAGCTGCGCCCCTCGTACAATGCCTCGGCCCGCAGCCCCCGGACACTCCGATACGCGTCGCGCTCCGGGTCGGTCGGCGCATAGACCAGCAGCAGCCGGCCCCCGAACGCCGCCATCGCCTCCGGCCCGGACGCGAGGCTGCGGACGCGCAGCATCGTGCCCGCCTCGCCCGCGCGCGGCGCCTGGTAGAGCGACCACGGCCCTCCCTGCTCCCACACCGATTCGATCGCGACCCATCCCTCGCCGCCCTGCCCGGCCCCGAGAATGGGCGCCGCGTGGGCGAGCGTGACGGCCATAAGCGCGACCATCGCTGCGAGTATCCGGCGGAGCAGCCCCATCAGCGCGTCGCCCCCGGCGCCGCGGCGTACGCCGGCCGATCGCAGGCCTCGTCGAGGACGACGATCTCGTCCGGTCGGAACGCACGCAGCAGCGATTCAAACGCGAAGACGGCCTCCGCGAGGCGACCACGCCCGCTGCCGTCGGTCATATCCGAAAGCGTCAGTCGCACCTCCGACTCGCTGCCAGGGTGCTCGATGACGATGCGCGTCGCGACGCGCGGGTTGTACCCGGGCGAACCCGCAAGCGAGACGCGCTCGTGCTGTTCGAGCGTCGCCACGATGGCGGCGGCGCCGTCGCGCGGGTCGAGCAGCTCGATCCGCGTCGGCAGGTAGTCGACCGGATCAACGAAGACACGCTGCGGCCCGAACCGGCCGGGGAACTCGATCACCAGCGCCTGTCCATCCTCGCTCCACGCGACTGGCGCCGGCGACGCCGGCAGGGCGGTGATGCCCAGCAGGTCGAGCGCCTCGAGCGGGTGCACCGGCGCCGCGAGCGAGCGGGCGCAGGGCCGCCCGACATTCTCGTGCCGTCCGACGCTGGCGCGACTCGCGTCTCCCAACTCGAACGCCCAGAATCGCTCGCTGTCGCCGCCGAGCCAGAAGAGCGTCTCGCCGAGTTTGCCGGCGCTGAGGGCGAGCCGGTTGGGCTGAATCACCTGCAGATGCCCCTCGCCCTGCACGCTGCGCCGCCGACCGTCCTCGTCGAGATACCGCAGCTGCACCACCGCGCGCGACCACATCCGCTCCAGGCGCGCCGCACGCGCGTTGTACACCTCGGCGATGGCCTCGTAGGCGGGCGGCGGCGCCGCAACCGGCGGAGTCGCCGCGTCCGGCCCGCTCCGGCACGCCGGCAGGCTGAGCAAGAGCAGTGCGCACGCCGCCGCTGCGACGCGCGCCCACCCGGTCACGATTCACCCCGCATCACGGCCGAAAGCTGCTCCGCAGCAGCCGCCGCGGCGCCCTCGTTCATCCCCGGATCGGCCACCTCGATGGGCGTCGCCTCCGGGGGCGTGCCCTTCGGGCGCACCTGCAGCACACGCCGCCCCGCCTGCACGCTTGCCCCGACCTGCTTGAGCAGACGACGGCGAAGGAGGATCAGGGTCAGGATCCACTGGAACGCGTCGCGCTTCTGCGCATCGTCAGCATCACCGGACTCGTCCTCGACGATGCTCTCCCACAGCGACAGCAGGCCGTCATCGTCGATGAACAGCTTCGGCTTCGCGTCGGCATCCGGCATCGTGGCGCGCCAGAAGCCGAAGAGTCGCTCGGGCCGGGCGCCGGCGTCCCAGGCGCTGGCGCGATAGTCGAGGCGCTCGAACCCCTCCTCGCCGTCGCGCTCCACGAGGGCCGCGACGTAGTGATCGCCCTGACGGAGTTCCTCGCCGGTGTGGGCGCAGCGCCCCGTCGGACGGGAGATGGAGTACGAATCGCCGGTGAGCCTCGACATGCCCGGAGTGTATCGGCCACGATCCCCGCTCGGCGTCACCCGGCGCGGAAGGCTCGCTGCGTCGTGCCGCCGGGGCCCACGGGCACCTCGAGGCGCGCCCCGCAGCGCGGGCAGGCGCCGGCGTACGACCGCCCGTCGCGCGACTTGTAGATCCGCGCATATGCATGGCAGCACTCGAAATAAATGCTCAGCCATGGCCGGCCGGCTGGGCCGCGCCGCGCCGGCGCACCGTCCTGCGCATCGCGCGTCGGCGACCAGGAGAAATCCACGCTGTCCTGCGGATCCGCCATCGCCGGGTATATCGGCTCAGCCTCGCACGCATCTTTCAGGCGCAGGCATCCTCGATGCGGATGAGGCGCTGACGCGCATCGACCAGCGAAGCGTCCAGATCCGGCAGCAGTCGCTCCCGCACCGGCTCGCCCACCCCCAGATCGTCGAGCAGCGGCAGATTGATCGCGACGTTCCATCTACACGCCCGGGCTGCCGCTTCGGCGAGCACCGAGGCGATCGCCAGGTCGCTCCGCAGCCAGCGGTTCGTCGTCGGCACGAGCGACTCGCAGATGCGCAGGAGGTCGGTGCACGCCGCCGCCGCGGCCAGCGGGATCTGCGTCGCCGCCATCGCCGCCCCGGGCAGATCGGCCCGCCGGCGAGCATCGTCCTCCGGAAGGCGCTGGAGTTCGTTGACCAGTTCGTAGGCCGCGGCGTCCTCGGTCGCGAGTCGCAGCAGCAGGTCGCGTGTGTGGGCGAGGCGCCGGTCGGCCCCGGCGTTGTGGCCCTCGTGCTCGGCGAGCGACTTCTTGCCGAGGCTGTAGGCCAGCACCATGCGACCCAGCGCCGCCCCCAGAGCCCCGACGGCGCTGGCGACGAATCCCCCACCAGGAGCGGGGGCCTTTGACGCGACCGCGTCGAGCAGTTCGGTGAAGGGCGAAGCGGCGGTGTCTGGGGCGTCGGTCATGCCGCGAGAATACCCGCGCGCGCTCACCGATCCGAGTCGCCCGCCCCACCACGCTGGTACACACGCCAGTCGAAGGTCTCGATCAGCGCATCGACGGTGTCGTGCGTCGGCGTGGGGACCGATCGCCGGCGCGCGTGCTCGAGCACCTGCCGGTTCAACTGGCCGACCTCGCTCTCGCGCCCCTCGCGGATGTCGTGCACCATGCTGGGCAGGTGCTCGGCGCCCTTCTCGAACACCGCCCACGCCCGGGCGGCGAAGTCGTCGGGGAGTTCGATGCCGTCCGCCTTCGCCACGGCGATCGACTCGGCGAGCAGGTGCTCGACGACCCGCCGGCTGGGCGAACGCAGCACCTCGCCGATCGTGCTGTTGACCAGCGCCGCGACGGGGCTCATCGAGGCGTTGAGAATCGCCTTTTCCCACACACGCTGCTCGATGCGTTCGTCGTACACCGTGGGGAAATCGGCGGCGCTGAGCCGCGCCGCGAGCGACCTGGCGTAGGGAACGAGCGGCGCATCGAGGCATCCGATCGCGTGCGGCGGGGCGTGCATCGCCACATCCACCACCCCGGTGCGCTGGTCCATCGTGGCGCCGTAGTTGAGCACCATGCGCAGCACCGCGGCGCCGGGGAGCAGTTGCATGATCTCGCGCCCCGGCTCGACGCCGTTCTGATACGACACGATGCGCACCGGCCGGTCGCTCTCACCGATCGAATCGAGCGCAGGCGCCAGATCCGCACACACCTGCGGGATCGCGGTCGTCTTCGTGGCGATGAAGACGACCCCGACGCCCCCCACCGCCTCGAGGTCCGCCACGCTGCGCACGACGAGCGGGTTCGCCCTGCCCTCGAGGAGCCCGCGGCATTCGACGCCGCGCTCGAAGATCTGCGCCGCCCGCTGCGGGTTCCGCACGACCATGACCACCGTCGCGAAGCGCGCCGCGACGATCGCGAGGCTCGAACCCATCGCGCCGGCGCCGATGATCGCCACGCGACGGAGCGGGGGCAGTGATGTCGCGTCGCTCATGACGAGGGATTCTTGGCCTCGTCCGGGGCCCAGCACAGCAGGAGCACCTCCCTGGCGCCGACGCCGGGCTCGCGCACGAACTCCGGGAACTCGTCCCACGGGCGCCCGTCGCGGATGAACCGGTTCACGAGCTGGAACTCGTCCGGACGCCCCGACGAACTCGGGCAGTCGACGCGCGCAAACCGTGCACGCAGATCGTCGACGAAATCGACCCCCATGAATCGGGCGGCCTCCGTTGTCGGATCGGGGTCGGGCGCCGTGCGATCACGCACGAAGACCTCGCTGATGATCGCCACGCCACCCGGCTTCAGCACGCGCCGGATCTCCCGCAGGCACGCGTCGAGGTCCGGCGGGATCGTCAGCACGCGAGAGACGAACACGCAGTCGTACGACGCATCTTCGAAGGGCAGGTCCTGCAGGTCGGCCTGGAAATCGACATCCTTCCGGAAGAGGTCGCTTGAGTGGTAGGTCGCGAACGACGCGCGCAGGCGGGGCTGAAGGCAGTACTCCGGCGCGATGTGCAGGATCGAACGCCCCGCCGGGCGCCATTCCTCGAACAGCTCGTCGAGCACCAGCCACGCGAGGCGGTGGCGCTCGATCGACGCGCAGCGCGGGCACTTGGAGTCGGTGCGCCGGAAGGTCGGCGACTCGACCTTGTCCTTGAAGGGCCCGTGGTAGCCACAGACCGGACAGCGAAACCGGGGCTTACGCGGATGCAGCGCGCGGTAGAACCACGGCCGGACGGCGCTCTTGATGATCTCGGTGGGCCGGGTTCGCATGCCGCGTGACGGGCTCCGTGGGCGTCGGTGGTGGCGGGCAGTCTATCGCGATGGCTCGGGGCCGCGCGGCTCGTCGCCAGCGACGCCCCGGTGGTCCAGAAAGCCCTGGCTCCACCGGGTGGTGTCCCGAAGCTCGGGGGCGTCGGGGTTCGCGGCCCGCTCGCGCATCACCGCGCGGAACTCCTCGATGCGCTCGGCGATGCGCCTGCGCGCCAGCGCCGGCACGAGCCGGCGCACCGGCACGAAAGCGCCCTCACCGACCCCGTCGATGATGTGCAGGCGCCAGCCCCGATCGGTGTCCTGCGCGACGATGTTGTGGTCGAGCAGTTTGCGCGTCAGCACGCGATGGCGCACCATGAAGGCGCCGAGGTCATCCAGCGCGCTGTCAAACTGCGCCGGATCGGCGCCCGTGCACAGCAGCTCCCGCAGCGTTCGTGAGATCGCGCCGTCGCGGTCGCGGAAGAGGTCGATCACCAGCCCCTGCCCGAGGTCCGTCTCGACAAACCCGTAGGTGCGGGGCAGATGGTCGTACGACTCGTCGCCGATGCGCCGCATGAGCGACCCGAGCTGGCGATGGTCGTCGAGATTGTTGTCGTAGGCGCGCCGCCATTTCGCCGGCAGGATCAGCCCCGGCTGCGTGCGACCGTAGCGGAGCGCATCGGTGCGATTCACCTTGATGCACCGCCCCGGGTCGCGCGGGTCGACGAAGCACCAGCGCCGCCCGCCGACGGCGAAGGGCTTGCTGTCTTCGAGCCTCACAACGGGCGTCCCGGTCACTTGCGCCACCCCCGGCGCCCGTCGCGCAAGCGCACACGAAACGCGAGCATCCCTTCGCGTCCCGACACCTTCACGCGCGGCGTGCGCATCGGATCCGCGGTCGGCGCCGCTGGCACGCCCGGCTCGGTGGTGACGGCGCCGATGTAGCCCGCCTCCCGCGCCATCGCCGAGTGCTTTTCGCCGAAGATGCCGAAGGGGTAGGCGAAGGTCGCCGGGTGCGCGCCGAAGCGCTCCGGGAAGGTCCGCCGAGCCGACTCGATCTCCTCCCGGGCGGCGTCATCGGGCAGCGCGGTCAGCATCGCGTGCGTGCGCGTATGGCCGCCGAGTTCCCATCGTCCGCTTGCGACCATCGCGCGGACCTGCTCGTCGGTGAGCTTGGGCTCGCCCGCCAGCTCATCATCGCTGTGGTGCGCCTTCTTCTTGCTCGACCATCCGCCGTCGCGCTCCTCAACCAGGTAGAGCGTCGCGCAGGCGCCGTGACGCTCGAGCACCGGGTCGGCGTGCTCGAGGTTGTCGGCATACCCATCGTCGAACGTGAGGCAGACGGACCGCGCGGGCAGCGGCTCATTCTCAAAGAGCCGGCTCGCGAAGACGAAGGTGAACCCCTTGGCGCGGAGCCAGGCGACCTGACGCTCGAACTCCGCGGGGCGCACACGAAGCTTGTTGAAGCGCGCCCCGGGGCGATGCTCGCGCACCATGTGGTACATCAGCACGCGCGGCCGGCGCCATGGCAGCGGGCGGCGCCACCACGCGATCCGCAGGCTCCACCAGAGGCCCAGCACGACCGCCAGGCCCGCAAGGCCGAGCGCAACCGGCGTCGTCATGAACCGGGCGCCCCGCTCGGCACGGACCAGTCG
>JBICHM010000148.1:0-13303 GCA_043101835.1 Phycisphaerales bacterium
TCGAGGCCGCGGGCGCCGAGTCGCCGGCGCTTGAGGGCGCCGATCACCGCTCTCGTGTCGACCACGGCGCCCCGGCTGGTGTTGATGAGCATGGCGCCCTCCCGCATGCTCGCGAGGGCGTCGTCGTCGATCATGTGGCGCGTCGCCGGGGTGAGCGGGCAGTGCAGCGTGACGATCTGGGACTCGTCGAGCAGGGTGTCGAGTCCGACATACTCGACGCCGAGCGCGGCGCAGTCGGGGTTGCGCTCGAGGTCGTGGGCAATGACGCGGCAGTCGAAGCCGCGGAGGATGCGGCAGACGACTGCGCCGATCTTGCCGGCGCCGACAACGCCGACCGTCTTGCCCCGCATGTCGAAGCCGAGCAGGCCGTGCAGCGCGAAGTTCTGTTCGCGGACGCGCTGGTAGGCCCGGTGGATCTTCCGATTGAGCGCGAGCATGAGCGCGACTGTGTGTTCGGCGACCGCGTGGGGGGAATAGGCCGGCACGCGCAGGATGGTGATGCCGAGGCGATCGGCGGCTTCGAGGTCCACGTGGTTGAACCCTGCGGACCGGAGCGCGAGCAGGCGCACACCCAGGGTGTGCAGCTGCTCGAGGACCGGGGCCGAGGCGGTGTCGTTCACGAAGAGGCAGGCAGCGCTGGAGCCCTCCGCGACGCGCGCAGTCTCGACGCCGAGCGGCGCCTCGGTGAAGACGAGGTCGTGACGCGCCTCGGCGTTGGCGCGTTCCAAAGGCTCGCGCTCGAATGCTTTGGCGCTGAAGACGGTGACGCGCATCGGATGCTCCCTCCGCCCTGGTCGGCGGCGCAGGGGAGACTACATCAGCGGGGCGGGCTGGGCATGGGCGCCGATGCATGCCGCGGACGGGGTGTCCGGCGGGGGCGGCGGGTCAGTCGAGCGCGAGCCAGGCGGGGTCGATCTCGGCGCGCTTGCGTCCGATGAACGCCTCGTAGAGAAGCGGCTGCCCGTCGGTGGCGATGCGGTGCGTGTACGACTCGCGCGTCGCCAGTTCGAGCGCGCCAGCCTTGAGCATGCGCCGGATGAGGGTCGAGAAGCCGGAGTCGTCGGTCGGATCAAGGAAATCGGTCTTGATCGTGAAGGCGACCCAGCCGCCGATCGCGACGCGTCGATAGGCCTCGGCGAAGACCTCGGTGGGGATGTCGCCGAAGCCGAGCGCCGCGACGCAGGTCAGGCAGGAGAAGTCGTAGCGATCGAGGATGCGCGCGGACGCATCATCGAGGTTGAGAAGATCGCAGGCGATGTAGTCGCTGTAGAGCCCGGGGCGGTCGCGCTCCGCGGCCTCGCGCGCCTCGTCGTGGATATCGATGCCGACGAGCGTCTCGACGCCGATGCGCGCGAGCTCTTCGGCGACGATGCCGTTCCCCGCGCCGAGGTCGATCGTCACAAGCGAGGCCGGGTCCGCGTTGGCGTTCTGCATTGCGCGAGCGAGCAGCTGGCGGATCTTGCGCGGCGAGGCGCACTGCAGGATCTCATAGACCCACTTTTCGTACAGACCGGGCACGCGGTAGACATCGGCGTAGTCGTGCAGCCTGATCTTCTTCCACTGCTTGCCGGTGCGTACGACAACCCATTCTTCGTCCTGCTCGAGCCGGTCGCCCGGCGCTGGAAGGGCGATCTCCAGCGATTCGATCCGATGCTGCAGGTCCGGAGAAAATGACTCAGTCGTGGCGGTCGGCACGCGTGATGCCCTCATGGATCTCCGACAGACGCCGCCCCGTGAGAATCCTCCGTCGGATCCGGGGCGCCGCGCAGGCGTCGGATCACGAACGCGTCGTGAGTTGCATCGAGAATTGGATGCGCGACGCTAGCAGATTCGTTCGCGCACCGCAACGCGCGCGCCGGTGCGCGGTAGTGTCGGGCCCGTGTCGATGCGCGCAAGGGCGATTCTCGACGATGTGAGGGACGCATGATCCGGCTCGAAGATGTTTCGAAGAGCTTTGACGGGGGGCGCTCGTGGGCGGTTCGCTCCGTGTCGCTGGAGGTCGAAGCTGGCGAGACGGTGGCGCTGCTTGGCTCGAGCGGGTGCGGCAAGACGACAACGCTCAAGATGATCAATCGTCTCGTCGAACGGACGAGCGGGCGCATCCTTGTCGATGGCAGGGATGTGCGCGAGCGCGATCCGCTGCCGCTGCGCCGCTCGGTCGGATACGTGTTTCAGGACATCGGCCTCTTCCCGCACCTGCGGGTTCGTGAGAACGTGGAGATCACCCTGCGCCTGCTCGGGTGGGAGCGCAGGCGTCGACGCGCCCGTGCGCACGAGCTGCTCGACCTCGTTGGTCTTGAGCCCGGTGCATACGCGGAGCGCATGCCCCGTTCGCTCAGCGGCGGTCAGCAGCAGCGCGTCGGGATCGCGCGCGCGCTCGCGTCGAATCCCGGGATTCTGCTGATGGATGAGCCCTTCGGGGCGCTGGACGCCGTGACGCGGGAGGCGCTGCAGGCCGAGCTGCTTGACCTGCAGCGGCGCGATCCGCGGACGGTTGTCTTCGTGACACATGATCTCTTCGAGGCGTTGCGCCTGGGAGACCGGATCGGCGTGATGCGCGCCGGCGCGCTCGAACAGGTTGGTTCGGCGCGTACGCTGCTCGCCTCGCCGGCCACTGCATTCGTCGCGGACCTCTTCGGGCACGCGCGCCGCCAGGCGGCGCTCGTCGCGGGGTGCGAGGCATGAGGGCGATTGTCGGCGCTGTAGCGCTGGTTCTGCTCGCGGCGGCGCTCCCGGCGCACGCGGACCCTCCGCCGGTGCGCATCGGCGCGAAGAACTTCACGGAGCAGGAAATCCTGGGCGAGATCGTCGCACAGCTGATCGAGCGGCGGACCGACTCGCCGGTCGAGCGGCGGTTCGGGCTCGGCGGGACAGACATCTGCCACGCGGCCCTGCGCTCGGGAGCGATCGATCTCTATGTCGAATACACCGGCACGGCATTGTTGACCGTGCTGCGCCGGGAGGCGCCCGCGCTGCCGGACGTCGCATGGGCGCGCGCGTCGCGGATCTATCGGGATCGGTTCGACCTCGAGTGGCTCCCGCCGATCGGGTTCAGCAACTCCTACGCGATCTGTGTGCGCGCCGCGGACGCAGAGGCGAACGGGTGGAGCGCCATCGGTGATCTCGTCGCCGACGCGGAGACGCTCCGGGCGGGATTCACGAGTGAGTTCATCGAGCGCCCCGATGGGCTGCCGGGAATGCGTGAGTCCTACGGACTCTCCTTTGGCGACGTGTCGGATCTCGATCCGGGGTTGATGTACCGGGCGCTCGCGGAGGGGCAGGTAGATGTCATCTGTGCGTTCTCGACCGACGGGCGCATCGCCGAGTACGGGCTCGCCACGCTCGAAGATGATCGACTCTTCTTCCCGCCGTACGACGCGGCGCCGGTGGCGCGGGCGGGACTGCTCGCGGGCCGGCCTGCGATCCGCGATGCGCTCATGAGCCTCGCGGGGACGATTGACGACGCGGCGATGCGCCGAATGAACCACGCCGTGGATGTCCTTGGGCGCAGCCCGGCGGCGGTGGCGGGCGCGTGGATCGACGAGCGGTTCGGCGGCGCCGCGGCGCCAGCGGAGACGGCCGATGGCGACGCCGAGGGGAGGCGAGGCGCACTGGCGCTCGCGATCGATCGACGCGACGAGTTGCTCAGCAAGACTCTTGAGCACCTTGCCCTGACGCTTACTTCGACGGCGATCGCGATCTGCATCGGCGTGCCGCTGGGGGTTCTCGTCCATCGCCGGGCGGCGGCGCGTGGCCCGGTGCTCGCTTTCACGGAGGTCATGCAGACGATCCCGAGCCTGGCGATGCTCGCGTTCCTTTTTGCGATCTACGGCCTGCTCGGCGCGGCGCCCGCGATTACAGCGCTCGTGCTCTACGCGCTCCTGCCGATCGTGCTGAATACGTTCACCGGGTTGCGGGAAGTTCCACGCCAGATCGTGCAGGCGGCCGACGGGGTGGGGATGTCGTCGTGGCAGCGCCTGCGGATCGTCGAGCTTCCGCTCGCGGCGCCGGTGATCATCGCCGGTGTGCGCGCCGCGACCGTCCTGACGGTCGGCATCGCGACGCTCTCGACCTATATCGGCGCCGGCGGGCTGGGCGACTTCATCGCACGGGGCCTCGCGCGGAACGACACGCGCCTGACGTTGCTCGGCGCGGTTCCCGCGGCGCTGCTCGCCGTCGCGCTGAGCCTCGGGATCCGGCTCATCGAACGGGCGGTCCGCCGAGGCTGAAGACCATGCCGCGTTCGGCGACGGCATGCCCGGCGCGCCGGACCTGGTCGTGGGCGTCGCTGTCCGGGCGCAGCGCCGGGTTCGTGTGGTTGAGGTGGATGAAGACGACCTTCGCGCGCTCCGAGGCCGGCAGCGGGGCGAGGCGGTCGATGGTGGTGCGCACAAAGGGGTGCGGAAACCCGGACATGTCGCGCCCGGGGATCTCACCATCGGCGAAGAAGGTGGCGTCGAGGAACGCGATGTCGACCGTCGCGAGCACATCCTCGAGGCGGACGCCCATGTCGTCCCACTCCCGCCACGAATCGATGTCTGGCAGGTAGAGCGCTGCGCGGCCGGGGCCTTCGATGCGGTACGCGACAACCTCGCTGTACTCCTGGCGGTGCGGGACGAGCAGCGGGGTTACGCGCAGATCCTCCGCCAGCATGACCGCTTCGCCGGCGGCGAGCGGGCGGAGGTCGATGTTCCCGTAGCGGACCAGCTGGTCCCACGGGCCGTTCGATTCGAGGAATGCGCGCATCCGCGGCATGGTGTACACCGGCATCTCGCGCGCGCCGAGCGACTCGTGGCCGAGGTACATCAGGCCGGTGTAGTGCCCGATGTGGGCATGGGTCAGGAAGACGCCCGAGAGCAACGGTTGCGCCCGGCGCATCTCGCGCCCGAGCGCACGGACCTGCTCGGGGAAATCGGGTGTGGCGTCGAAGACCCAGCGCTCGCCGGTGCGCGGATCGGCGAGGCCGAGGGACGCAACGAGGCGACGCGCACGCGCATCGGTCCATCCGGCGTGATCGGTGCTGCCGAGTTGCGGGACGCCGCCGTCCTGCGCGACGCCGAGCACGATGACGAAAGGGTCCGCTGGCGGGCCGGAGGCCGGGCTGGCGCAGCCGGATGCGGTCAGAACAGCCAGCACGAGGGCGAGGAGCGGCGCGGGAGCCATCGACGGATCGTATCGCCCGTCGAATCCGGCCGGCGGGGGGCGGCGAAACCGTCTGTCGAGACACACACCCGAATCCCACGGAGGACACCATGGCCACCACTGAGCACACGAAGACCTGGCCCGATCTTGCGATCGGGCTCTACGACCGCCTGACGGGGCGTGACGCCGAGATCACCTACGAGTTTGAGAACATGCGCGTGCAGGCGCCCAGCGGCGTCGGCCCGAACGCCGAGCACGCCGAGTGGGTCCTCAACGGTGGTCTTCGCGTCCGTACGCGGAATGGTGCATCCACGGGAAAGTCCTGATCGACGGTCGCATCGCGCTGCAGATTGACGGCGCGCGCGCGGCGGTTGTCGGGCGGGGAGATTCGTTTGATATTCGAACAAAGAGTCTCTCCGCGGTGCGTCGACTTCGCGGCGCCCGCCGACACGCGACGAGCGCGCCAACTCTGATGCGTCGTCTTGGCCTCCGCGGCCGAGTCGTGGTGTTCGGATTGCCGGTCGCGCGAATCTAGGCGAGTCGCCCAGCGGGCGATGGCGCCACCGGACGGGATTGTTCGTCCGCCTGTCCACAACCTGCCCCCACCCAGGACCCCCGACGCGAGTTGTGTGCGCGGGGGCCTTTTGTTTGGTGAGCGATCGGGCCCCTGAATGTTGAAAAACATGAAATACTCAAAGACTCTCTATTGTTGTTCAGGCATCGGGCGCGGCTTGCGCGCCCAAGAGCACCATCGGAGAGTTATCATGCAGGTCAGAACAGGTGTCGGCGCGGCGTGCGCCCTCGCAATCGGGGGTGCGGCCAACGCCGGCCTCATCGGGGTGAACTTCAGCACCGGGACGCTCTACGCGTTCGATCCAGACGCGGGGTCGATCGCCGCGATCGGTGAGACCGGGCGTACGATCACGGGTCTTGAGGTGGGGCCGGCGGGCGCCCTGTACGGGATGACCGACGGCCTGGCCGGTCGTCTGGTGACGATCGATCCTGAGACGGCAGGCGTGACGGATGTGGGCCCCCTCGGCGCCGGCTTCAGCTTCGAGGGCGCGTTGGCCATCGACGCGGCCGGTCGGGCGGTCGGCGCGACGAAGCTCGCCGGCGGCGGACGCGCGTTGTTCTCGGTCGACCTGACCACCGGGGCCACGGCTACGCTTACCGGGCTGTCGCGTTCGTCGATCGACATCAACGGCATGGTCTTTCGCGACGACGGCGCGCTCGTCGGGATCGATTCGGTGCGCAACGAGTTCGTTTCGATCGACTTGGCCACAGGCGCGGTGACGACGATCAGCGCGTTGCAGTCGCCCGGCATCGGCGCTGTGGGGGGTCTCGCGCTCCATCGCGGCATGGGGTACTACGCGACAGCGGGCGCGGTGTCGGGAAGCGACGGCGACAACGCGCTGTACTCCATTGATCTTTACACGGGCGAACAGGCGTTCGTGATGTCGCTGGGGTCGGAGGCCGGGGCCGGGTTTGGGATCGGTGCGCTCGCATCCACGACGCCTGTGCCAGCGCCTTCCGCCGCGTTGCCGCTTGCGCTGGGCGCGGGTGGTGCGCTGCGTCGGCGTCGGCGTTGAC
Organism: Phycisphaerales bacterium; assembly: GCA_043101835.1. Lineage (GTDB taxonomy): Bacteria > Planctomycetota > Phycisphaerae > Phycisphaerales > UBA1924 > JBICHM01. The sequence goes on from JBICHM010000148.1 coordinate 6,733, forward strand.
GCGCTCCTGCGTACACAGACTCCCCTCCACTGGGCGCCGCCCGGCGGCAGATGCCGACCGGGCGTCGTCTCCATGAGGGGCTGGTGTGGTCCGGGGCGAGGCCGTTTAGGGATTCCGGCTCAGGCGCTCGCGGGCGCCGGCGCCGTGGCCGAAGACCAGTTCGGCGCCGAGCCACCCACCGATGACAACGGCGCCAACGCCGGCGATGGCGACGAGGCGCGCGAGGATGTCGCCGGCGTCGGCGAGTCGCAGGGCGAGCGAGATCGCCATGAGCCCCAGCGCGCCAGTCATGACGGTGAGGTGGCGCATCGCGATGCGCTCCGCGTCGGTGTCGCCGCGCGGCATGGCGACGAAGTCGAGGAAGCCGGTGACGCCGGCGAGCGCGCCGAAGGCCAGGCCGAGCCCGAGGGCCCAGGTGGCCGCATCGGCCCATGGGCCGCCCGGATCGGCCCATGCGCCGAGATCGGCTGCGACCGCCCCGATCCAGAGTCCGATCGGGGCGTGCGCCGTGGCGGGGTGCATCGGATGGCCGAAGAGGCGCGCCATGGTCAGGTCGTCGTGGCGGTGTGCATGAAGAGATCGGCGACGAGCAGCACGAACGCGCAGACCGCGGCGCCGCCGTGGACGAGCACGAGGCCTGTCGGCAGCGGGCGATTGCGCGCGTGGAATGACATCAGGATGAAGCCGCCGAGGGCGACGACGACGAAGATCACGAACGCGGCGCCGGCTGCGCCGAAGTCATCGCGACGCAGGAGCCCCAGGGCAAGCAGGACCAGTCCCGTTGCGCCAAGGAGAAGGTGAACGATCGCCAATGGCCACGAGCGCTTCCTGCCCTGGAAGTGCAGGACCGCCAGCGCAGCGCCTCCGAGCGCCGTGATGGCGAAGACCGCGGCGGCAGACTCGAGCATGATGGACCTCCAGAGAAAGAAGTGTGCAGAAAAACACAATAATCAAAGTATTTATAAAGTCAATAGGTCGGGTACGATTCCCCCAGCGATGCCTCGCCCCGAGTCCCCGCAATCCGGACCGGCACTATGACTTCGAAACAACAGCTTCTTGAAACACCGCGCGGCCAGATTCTCCGTCGTCTTCGCCGGGGGCCGGCGACCGTTCGTGACCTGGTGTCGATGCTCTCGATCACGGCGAATGGGGTGCGGGCGCACCTTGTGGCGCTGGAGGCGGCGGGCATGGTGGAGCAGGTCGGGCAGGTTCCGGGGAAGCGGCGTCCGCACCGGCTGTACGGGCTGACGGAGGAGGGCGAGCGGCGGTTCCACCGGGGCTACCGCGCCCTGGCCGATGCGCTGCTGACGGCGATCAGCGCGGAGCTTCCACCTGGATCGGCCGGGCGCGTCTTTTCTGCGGCTGCGAAGGCGATCGCTGACAGCGCGGGCGATCTTCCGGCGGAGATCGACTTCGCGACGCGACTGGACACTGCCGAGCGAGTGGTGGCTGAGTTGGGCGCGATGGTCGAGGTGACGCGCGATGACGGCGAGGTGCGCATCCAGGGATATGGGTGCCCGATCGGCGACATCGTGCGGACGCATCCGGAGGCATGCCGCGTGCTGGCAGATGCGATCGGGGAAATCCTCGGGGCGCCGGTGCGCGATGTCTGTGACCGTGACGGGCAACCGGCGTGCCGGTTTGTCTGCCGCGCGCGTCCGTAGATTCCGGTGGAAGAATCGTCGTCGGTTGTCGGTTCCTCGCGTCGACGCGCCCCAGACGCGCGAGAAGGAACGGACGATGCGGTTGATCACTCTGCTTGCGCCGGTGCTTGCGGCGGCGCTGCTTCTGGCTTCGGTGCCTGGTGCGCAGGGCGGGGCGAGGATTCAGGACGACGCCTCGCAGGAATCGGTGCGCAGCACGGACGAATACAACCTGCCGCGCAGCGGCGTGGCGCTGAAGGGGTACGACCCCGTCGCGTACTTTCCCGAGGGGGGCGGCGCGCCGAGGAAGGGCGACAAGTCGATCTCGCTCGTCCATCGCGGCGTCACCTACCGATTTGCCACCGAGGCGAACCGGGAGCGGTTCCGGGCTGATCCGGCGACCTACGAGCCGGCCTACGGCGGCTGGTGCGCGTGGGCGATGGCCGACGGCGATCGGGCGGATATCGACCCCAAGTCGTTCCTCATCCAGGACGGACGATTGCTTGTCTTCTACGACGGTTTCTTCGGGGACACGCGCGCCAAGTGGCTGCGCGCTGATCGCGCTGACCTGGCGAAGAAGGCCGACGCCGCGTGGATGGCGCAGTCGGGCGAATCGGCGCGCACGTCCGAGCAGCCGGAGGGCTAACCGATCCGGACGAGCAGCATCGATTGGTCGTCGCCCTGGGGTCCGTGAGCGCGCACGCGAGCGAGGACAGTTTCGGCGATGTCAGAGAGGGGCTGATCAGCGAGTTCGCGGATCGCTTCGTCGACGCGTTCGATGCCGAAGTGAAGATTGGCGCGATCGGCGGTCTCCGTGAGGCCGTCCGTGTAACACGCGATCAGGTCGCCCGAGCGAACCGGCAGGCGGCGCGAGTCGTACCGCTCCTCCGCGACGATGCCAAGCGGAAGGTGGTCGTTGCCGACGCGTTCGATCGAGCCGTCGCGGATCAGCAGCGCGGGGTGGTGCCCGGCGATGCAGCACTCCACCTCGTGTGCGCCTTGGGGGATGCGCAGCCAGACCATCGTCGCGAAGACGTCGGAGGGCGTGATCGAAGCGAGTGTCTCGTTGAGCGCGGTCACAAGGTCGCCGAGCGGCTGATCGCGACGGAGCTCGGCGCGCATCGAGGCCTTGAGCATTCCCATGACGACGCCGGCGCGCACGCCATGGCCGGAGACATCGGCGAGGCAGAGGTCGGTGCACGACTCGCGCTCGACCAGGTCGACGAGGTCGCCGCCCATGGCGGATGATGGCGTGGAAAGTGCGCACACTTCCAGGTTGGGCGTGCGCAGCGCGAGATCGGGGACGAGCGCGTCGTGGATCTGACGGGCGAGACGCATCTCTTGCTGCAGGCTGATGGTGCGCCGGCCCTGCACGGTGATGAAGAGCACGAGGAGCACATAGCCGGCGACGAGCAGGCCAATGATCAGGAAGGAATCCAGCGACGGCCGGCCGAACTCGAGGCCCATTCGCCCGCCGATGGCGGGAATGTTGATCGCCATCATGAGCGCGGTGCAGAGCACGATGCCGGCGATGAACTTCTTCGAAACGGTGAACGCCGCGGCCCAGCACACGGCGAGCGCGCCGGACACGGCGCAGATGATCAGGAACGACCGCAGGCTGCGATCGGGCATGATGCTGGAGCCGAAGAGCACGCCGATCGGCGCGAATATGCACGCGACGCCGCCGAAGAACGCGATGATCCACCGCACGGGCGCCCCGGCGTAGACGCTGTCCGGTCGTTCGAGAGCATCTGGCCGCGCCATATCGCCTCCCCGCGCTGTGTGCGCAGCACCAGCGTACATTCGGCCGGCGATCAGGGGCTGGCGAGCAGATCGACGAGCCCTGCGATCGCGCGCCGGAAGGGGGCCGTCGAGCCCTGTACGCGCGACACGACCAAGGCGCCTTCGATTCTGACGAGCGCATCCTCGGCGCGGGCCCGTGCGACGACCGCAGGCGCCCCCGCGTCGCGCGCAACTTTCTCGAGGGCCTGACGCCAGCGCCGCATCGAGGCGTGCAGCGCGGGCCGGATCGGATCATCATCGGGGCCGATCGAGAGGGTGTCGAGCACGCACGGGCTCCGTCCCCGGTCGTAGTACTTCTGGAGATTCGTCACCATCGTGCGGACGCGCTCGGCGGGATCGCCGGCTGATTCGAGCGGCTCGATGACGAGGGGGCCGAATCGATCGGCGACGCGCGCAACAGCCGCGGCGACCATCTCCTCCTTCCCGCCCGGGAAGCGGTGGTACAGGCTCGCCCGCTGCAGCCCGGTGGCCTCGCTGATGCGTGTGAGGCTTGCGCCCTCAAAGCCGTGACGCCGAAAGACCTCGACCAGGCGATCGAGCAGCTCTGATTCCTCGACTCGCGGCTGGGGGGGCATGGCGGGGCTCCGGTCGGGATACAGAACAATCGGTCAAACACGGGGCGGCTCGGGCCTATTCCCGGCCCGCGCAGCGCCCCAGGACTCGGATAGCGCTCGCCTTGACGAGGCACTGCACTCGGGCGCCGGCCTCGACGCCCAGCGAGGCCCGTGCGGACTCGCTGATGAGGGCCATCAGACGCGCGCCGGCGTCGAGCTCCACGACGACCTTCCCGTCGGCGATGTGCACCCCGGTCACGGTGGCGGGAAACTGGTTGCGGATCGACACGCCCTCCATCGCGTTGCGCGCCAGCGCAACGTCCTCGGCGCGCACACCGACGGAGATGCGCTCCCCGGCGGACCAGGGACCGGGGAGCGCGGTGAGCGAGAGGGCGTCGTCGCCCGCGCCGGCGAGGCGGAGCGTGTGGCGGTCTGCCTCGGTGATGCGCATCGCGAGGACACTGACCAATCCGCTCCCGGCGAGCAGTCGGAGCGAGTCTTCCTGCGCGGCGAGATCGTGCAGGGCGCCGACGCCGCGGATGCGCCCGTGGTCGAGCAGCGCGAGCGTCGGCGTCAGTTGCAGGACCTCTTCGAGGTCGTGACTGACGATCAGCGTGGGCACACCGGCCTCATCGCGGACGCGCTGCAGCAGAGGGATGATCTCGCGTCGGCGCGCGGCGTCGAGTCCGGCGGTGGGCTCATCGAGCAGGAGCAATCTCGGTGCGCACAGGAGCGCGCGTGCGAGGGCGACGCGACGGCGCTCTCCGCCGGAGAGGGTGTGCGGCGTCTGGTGGAGCAGGTCTGCGATATCCAGAAGGTCGGCGACCTCGCTGATGGTCGGCGCGTTGTCGTGGGCGAATCGACGCGCGAAGCGGAGATTGCCGGCGACGGTGCGGTGGGGGAGCAGCCGGTCGTCCTGGAAGACGACGCCGATCCGACGCCGGTGGGGGGGCAGGCAGACGCCTGCGTCGCTGTCGAAGACGACCGCATCTCGGATCTCGATGCGGCCCCGCCGGGGCCGGATGAGTCCTGCGATGGCGTGCAGGAGCGTGGTCTTGCCGGCGCCGGATGGGCCGAAGAGCCCCGCGGCGGGGCCGTCGATGCGGGCGGCCGCGTTGAGCGTGAATCCGCCTTGCCGGCATTCGACATCGAAGCGCAACATCAGGATTCGCGCCTCGTCTGCATCCGACGCGCGAGCAGTTCACTGGCGATCGTGGCGAGCAGCGCGAGCGCCGTTGCGACGAGCGCAAGACGGATCGTCGCGCCGTCGCCGCCCGGCTGCTGGGCGGTGGTGTAGATGGCCAGCGGCAGCGTGCGGGTCATCCCTTCGATGTTGCCGGCGAACATGATGGTGGCGCCGAACTCACCGAGGCTGCGCGCGAAGGCGAGCGTTGCGCCGGCGACGACGCCGGGCGCCGCGAGGGGAAGCGTCACACGAAGGAAGACCTGCCATGGCGGCGCGCCGAGCGGCGCGGCGGCGCGCTCGATCCGCGCATCGACGAGCTCCATCGCAAGGCGGACCGAACGCACCAGGAGCGGGAACCCCATCACGGCGGAGGCAATAGCCGCGGCCTTCCATGTGAACGCGATGCGCAGGCCGAAGGTGTTCTCGAGAAATGCGCCGACAGCGCTCTGGCGACCGAAGAGCACGAGGAGGCCGAAGCCGACCACAACCGGCGGGAGGACGAGCGGCAGGTGGATGATCGCCTCGACGAGCGTCCGGCCCGGGAATCGTCTCCGCGCGAGCAGCCAGCCCAGCGCCACGCCCGGCACAAGTCCGATCGCGAGGCTCGCCAGCGCCACCTGCAGCGAGAGCGCCACGGCCGACCAGGCGCTCGCGCTCACGGGGCGTGCCCCGGCGCGGCCACGAAACCGGCATCGGCGAGGTGTCGGGCGGCGCGTGGATCGCGCAGGAAGGCGAGGAACGCGGGCGCGTTGGCGTGGGCGCCGACGCATATCGCCGCCGGGTAACGGATGGATGTGTGCAACGACGCGGGAACGGCGCCGACGACGGCGACCCGGTCGCTGCGCGCCGCGTCAGTGGCATAGACGAACCCGAACTCGGCCTCACCGATCTCGACGAGGCGGAGGGCGGCGCGCACATCCGGCGCGGAGACGATGCGCGGCTCAAGGCTGTGCCACCATCGGAGGGACTCCAGGGCCTCTCGGGCGTACCGGCCCGCAGGCACATGCGACGGGTCGGCGAGCGCGATGCGCCCTGAGGCGGGCGGCTCGGCGTCGAACGAGATCGGCCCCGTCGACGCCGCCGCGACCACCACCAGCCGGTTTCCGGCCAGGTCGGTTCTGGAGTCTGCGTCGATGCGGCCTGCGGTGACGAGCGCATTCATCCACGCGCCGTCGGCGGAGATGTAGACATCGGCTTGGGCGCCGGCCTCGATCTGGCGCGCGAGCACACTGCTCGCACCGGCGCTGATCGCGATGCGCTGCCCCGTGGACTCGGTGAAGTCCTCCGCAATGGCGTCGATCGCGTCGGCCATGCTCGCAGCGACGAAGATGACGAGCGGCCGCGGATCCCGGGCGGGCGTATCGCCTGGGGCACAGGCGCAGAGC
>JBICHM010000149.1:0-7739 GCA_043101835.1 Phycisphaerales bacterium
ATTTCGCCGAGCGCGCGGACGCGGGGCGTGTCCCCGCGCCCGCTGCGCTCAGCGCCCCGGAAAGGCGGCGAAACGCTCGCGGCTATCCACCCAGCGCCGCGAGGCGCTCGCCCGCCAGGTCGGCCCAGCGCGTTCCCGCGTGGGATCCGACCACCGTCTGGTATTGGATCCGAGCCTCGTCGCGACGGCCCATCGCCTCGAAGCAGCGCCCCGCCTCGTACAGCGCCGCGGCGCTCCACTCCGGATACGCATAGAGAATGTCGACCTTCAGCAGCTCGCGAGCGGCTTCCTCGTGACGCTCCTGCGCGAACAGACACTCGCCGATCTGGAACTGCGCCCGCGCCGCGGTCGGTCCCTCGTGCCGCGCGACCACCGCGCCGTAGGCGCCGATCGCCTTGTCGTACTCCTGGCGGTTTTCGAGCGCCCAGCCGACGCCGAACTGCGCCTGGTGCCACCCGGCGTCGTCGCCGAATCGGTCGAGCCAGCGCTGGAACACCGCCTGGCTCGCCGCCCAGTCCTGACGCTGCGCGAGGCTCTCGCCGAGTCGCAGCAGCGCCGGTGAGAGCGACGCGTCATCGAGCTCCTGCTCGACGACCTCGGCGAGCAGCGACGCTGCTTCGCTGTAGCGGCCGATCCGGAAGAGCGACTCGCCCTCCAGCAACGCCGCGGAGGAGGACAGATCGCTCTCGGGGAACTCGCGCCGAAACGCGTTGAAGCGCTGCGCCGCGTCTTGGTGCTGATCGAGCCGGTACCGCGCCGCGGCGTGGTTGTAGGCCACCCGCTCGCGGAGCGAGGCCGGCGCTGTGGCGCCGGCGGCGATCGCGCGCTCCGCCATCGAAAGCAGCGCCACCGCCCGGTCGGGCGCTCCGGCGTCGCTCTCGAGTTGGGCGAGGTCCGCCATCGCGAAGACCGCCAGCGACGCATCCGGCTCGCTGTCGAGCAACGCGCCGTACGCCTCGCGCGCCGCGCCCGGATTGCCGCTGTCGCGCAGCGCCCGGGCGCGCTCGTAGGCAAGGGCGCCGCGCATGGCCGGCGCGATGGCGCCGGCGTGGTCGTTGAGCGCCGTGTCCACGGCGTCGATCGCGTCTGCGTGGCGCCCGAGGCGCGCGAGCGCAACGGCTCGCCCGGCCGCGGCTTCGCCCTGTCGCGATTCCGGGCCACCCGTCTCCAGCACCTGGTCGAAGGTCGACAGCGCTGCTTCATACTCGCCGCCGGCGAGCAGCGCCTGTCCGCGCCGTGCGAGCGCCTCGCCCTGCACATCTGCCCCGCCCTCGGCTGCGGCGTCAAACCGCTCCGCCGCGAGGTCGTAGTCGCCCGCCTCCAGCGCGATCGCGCCAAGGTGGTTCAGCGCGTACGGCGCGAACCGAGAGTCCGGCGCGTCCCGAGCCACAGTCTCGAGGTCGCGCTGCGCCAGCTCCGTCTCACCCAGCGTCATGCGCGCCTGCCCGCGCTCGAAGATCGCCTGGATGCGCCGTTCGCTGTCGGGGAAGGCGTCGAGCAGCTGGTCACACCGCGCGATGCACTCCTCCGGTCGGCCGTCCCGCTGGGCGCACAGCGCCTGCTTAAGCAGCGCGTCATCGGTGGCGTGCTGGTCGAGCCCGAATGCGAGGTACTCGCCGAAACGCTGCTCGGCTTCGGCATACGCGCCGGCGCTGAAGGCGATCTCGCCGAGCAGGCGCAGCGCCGGCCGGTGCGCCTGCGCGGTGCGCTGTCCGCGCGCGACGCGCTCGAGCAGCGGCTTGGCGTCGTCCGGACGGTCGAGGCGCCACAGCGCATCGCCCATTCGAAAGGAGGCTGTCGGCGCCTGCGAGGCGTTGGGGTAGGCGTTGAGGAACGCGCCGTAGCGGGCCGCGGCGGTCTCGATGTCGCCGGTCAGCAGCGCGTTATCCGCATGGAGAAACGCGATCTCCGTCGCGCCCGGGTCGTCGGCGTGTTCGGCGAGCCACGCTTCGCAGAGGACCGCCGACTCGTTGTAGTCGCCGTCCTGGTGGGCGAGCGAGGCGAGCAGGCGCGTCGCGTCTGCTTCGAGCGCGTGGTCGGGGTAGGCGGCCCGGAATGCGCCGAGCGTCTCCCGCGCCGCGGATCGCTGATTATCGCGGACGAGCGCGACGGCCAGGTCGTAGGTCATCTCGGGGCGCAGCGCGCTCTCCGGGAAGCGGTCGAGCGCCGCGCGCAATTCTTCGGCGGCGTCGGCGGGCTGTGCCTGGCGGAGGCGCGTCTTGGCAAGCCAGTACGCGGCCTCGTCGCTCTCGCCGTCCATCCGGTTGAGCGCGCGCCCCAGGTACGACGCGGCCTCCGGGTAGTTCTCGAGATCGAACGCAGCGCGTCCGCGCAGGAGGAGTGCGCGCGGCGCGCTGGTGTGGTCGGGATAGTCGCGGATGCTGCGGTCGAGCACCTGCGCCGCCTCGTTCGGGGCGCCGGTGCGCAGCAGCACGCCGCCGAATCCGACGAGCGCATCGGCGGTCAGCGCGTCCGTAGCCGCGCCGGCTGCGCGCCGATACTGGCGCAGCGCCCGGTCCAGCAGCCCCGCGCGCTCCAGGCAGTTGGCAAGCAGCACCGATGACTGACGCGCGAACGGTCCGTCAGGCTGCCGCTGCAACAGCGCATCGAATCGTTCCGCGGCGTCGGCGTACCGCTCCATCGCCATGTCGGAAAGGGCCCAGAAGAACTCCGCCCGCTCGCGCATCGGGCTGTCGGGCCAAACCTCCACGAGGGCTCTGGCGGCCAGCGCGGCGTCGTCGAACTGCCCGTCGCGGTAGTTCGCCTCGGCCACCAACGCGCATGCCTCGTCCGCGGCGGCGTGCGTCGAGTGGGACTCGATCATCGCGCCCAGAACGCCCACAGCGTCTCCGAAGCGCCCGAGCGCCATCAGGCTCTGCCCGTACACGACCGCCGCCTCGGGCGCAAACTCAAAGGTGTCCGGGTTGCGCAGGTCGCTGAGCGTCGCCACCACCTCGTCGTGACGCTCCAGCCGGCTGAGCGCGACGGCCAGGCCGTAGCGCGCCACATCGGCCTTCTCATGCCCCGGCGCCTGCTCGAGGAAGGCCCGATACTCGGCGACGGCCAGATCGTTCATCCCACGCGAGAGCAGGCCGTTGCCGCTGTAGTAGAGGCGAACGGCGCTGTCGTCCTGCGCGGCGCTGGCCGCCATCGGCATGGCCAGCGCGGCGACGAGGCCGAGGGCGGGGAGCACGCGCCTGCGCGGGCGCGTCCGGGAATACACACAATGGGGTCGCATCAGGCTCGCTCCGAGGTCATTCGGACAGCGCGAGTGGGGGGCCGCCCCCGCTCGCCTCGACCCGGCGCAGCGTTGCGCGCGGGCCGAGGCAATGGGGACAGTAGTCCGCCCGCGCCGCCGGCCCCAGCGGGGACGCGCCGCGAGCGTCAATCAGTCACATTCAGCGAGACTCGGAGGCTGCCTCCTCGGCCCTCGCCATCGCCTCCTCACGCTCCGAGGCGATGTCCTCGGCCGCCTCGCGCGCCTCCTCGGCCTCGTCGCGAATCTCATCGGCTCGATCACGGACGTCGTCTGCCTCGTCGCGCGTGCGATCGGCCTTGTCGCGGAGGTCATCCGCCTTCTCGCGCACACGCTCCGCCTGTTCGAGCAGGCGCTCGGCTTCCGCGTGCAGCTTCTCGACGGTTGCTTCGTCCTCGACGTGATCCGCGTTGTCGAACAGCTGATCGGCCTGGCGCTCGATCTCGTCCGCCTGACGCTCAACATCGTCGGCGGCGCGCTCGATCTCATCTGCCTTCCGCTCGAGAGCCTCGGCCTTGACCTCGTACGCCCGGACGCGCTGCTCGAAACGCGCCATCTGCTCCATCGTGCGCGCGTGATGACGCTCGAGCTCCTGCATCTGACGCACGCGTGCGCGCTCGTGCTCGGTTCGCGCACGAGCCTCCGCATGGGCGTGCTCGCGCTGGCGCGCCAGCTCGCGCTCGGCGGCGCGACGCTGGTCGTCGGTCATCCGCGGCGCGGTCAGCACGCGCGCCCGTCCGGCCGAGCAGTCATCGTCGTCCTCTTCGGCGTGCACGGTCTCGCGATGCGCATCGTGCTCGTCGTGCGGCGCGTACCCGATCGCGCGGATCTCGCCATCACCGAGCAGGTCGACGAATCCGGCGAAGACCTGGTGATCGAGCTCGCTGCCGTAGACGCGCAGCCCGTCATCCTCAGGGCGGACCAGCACCGGCACATTGCTGAGCACCATCAGCTCCGTCAGCGCATCGAGCCGCCCCTCGGGCAGGCTGTAGACGCGCTCGAGCTCATCGTCGCCGTCGATCAGGGAGAGGAACGCCGCGAAACGGTCGTGCTGCTCGCGCGAACCAATCACGGTGATGCCGTCGTCGTCGGGCGACACGCGCAGCGGCACATCGTCGCGTACGAGCAGCGCCGTGAGGCGCGCGCGCTTGTCATCCGCGTTGATCTCGTATTTCTTGACGATCTGGTCGCCGCCCTGCGCCCATTGCACGTACGTGCTCTCGCCGGCGCTCTGGCGCTGGCCGGAGCCGACCGCCGCGACACGCGCCGGACGCGGGGGCGTCGTGGCCGCGGCCTGCGCGGTCGAATACGCCGCCATCGCCGCGGCGACGCGCTCGACCTCGCCGCTGATCGCCGCGATCTTCTTCTCTTCCGATGCGCAGATCTCCCCGTCGGCCTTGGACGCCTCGACGGTCTCGGCCAGACGCTTCTGGAGGGCCGCCAGCCTCGCCTCGTACTCGACCCGCTGGGCGCGCGGCTCGCGCGCGTCGGGCTTGGGCGCCGGCTCCGCGTCGCCGCGCCCTTCCATGAACTGCTCGAAGGTGCTCCGATCGTCCGGCGCGGACTCCGCCTTCCCCGGCTTCGCGCGCTTGTCGGGCTTCGGCGCCTCGACCGCCCGCGCCTCGGCCTTCTTCTCCTTCTCCTCCGGTGGGCAGGCGAGCACCGGCGACGCGATGGCGCCGGCGGCGGCGACGACGAGCGCGAGCGCGCGCCCCGTCGTCGAGAGCCTGGGCTTGTGGCTGTGGGTCATGATCATGAGCAGTCTCCTGGCGAATCGTCTTCCCCGGTTCGACATCACACCCAGCCCAACTGCGGGCGGGGCGCTGCCGTGTTCACTGATGTAGCGCCGCGTGCTGACCAGCGCCTGCGCATACGCGGTCCGGTGCTCCGGAAGCAGGGCAGTCACCCAGGCGTCGCAGCAGAGGTCGGCCTCCTCGCGGATGCGCTTGCGAACCCACCAGGCGATCGGATGCCACCAGTAGAGCAGTCCGACAACCGCCTCCACCCAGCACACCCAGTGATCGCGGCGCTTCAGGTGCGCCAGCTCGTGATGCACCACCGCGGCGCGACCGACCTCGTCGAGTTCGTCCCAGAGCGGGCGAGGCAGCACGAGACGCGCTCGGCGGCCGCACCACACCATCGGCGTGATCCGCTCATCGACGAGCGTCGTCTCCGGCGTCCGGCGCAGACCGAGGGTCGCGCTCGCACTCGCGACCATCGCCTCCACTGACGTGTCCGGCGCATGCCCTCTTGCCAGCAGGCGCCGGAACCACCACACGCGCCCGCCGCCGATCGCCAGCGCCGTCATCGCGCCGAGCAGCCAGACATGCGCCGGGATATGCGGCATCGCGATCAGCGCCTCGCGGAGCGAGAGCAGCGTGACGCCCCAGGCGTGCGCCGGCGACGGGCTCTTCGTCGCGGGTTCCACAACGCCCGCCGGCGTCGTTTCGGTTGTCAGGTCGGACCGCGCGAGTGCGTCATCTGCGGCAGCCTCGCTCGGCGTCGCGGTCAGCGGCGTCGTGCGCAGCGCTGGCGAGATCGGCGTCGTCAACGGCGATCGTTGGCGCGCGGTCACGCCGGGCGCGTCGATCTGAGGTAGGGCGCGATCGGGCGCGGGCAACTCGGAGCCGACGCTGCGCACGCGCTCCGAGGCATGCGTTCCGGACTCTGCAAACCCTGTTGGCGCGCCAAGTCGGCGCGTCGTCAGCGCCTGCGTTTGCGGCTCGGCCGGCCGGTCGCGGAGCGACCGGAGCAGTGTCGGGAGCTCCGGCGCCGGCAGAGCCGCCTCGGCGGCGACTGGCGTGTCGTCGACTGCGGTCAAGCGCTGGCCGGCGCGATCCGGTCCGTTCGCCGCGCGCTCGGCGATCTCCGCGGCGCTGGGCGGGCCGAAGCGCGCAAGGCCCGGCAGCAGCGGGGGGGCGAGGAACCCGATGAGCGCAGCCACCCAGAGGGCGTGGCGCGTCGTCGGACGCATCGGGAGCACGCGCGCCAGCGCCGCGACCGCGATCGCCAGCGGCACGACGCCCAGCGCGTTCCGCCACAACAGGTCCAGTGCGATGTCAAGCACTTCCATCGGTCGTCCCCTCCGATGCGCGTCCGTTCGGCTTCGCCTCGCGATCGAGCTGTTCGACGAGACGCTGGAACTCCGCGATCTCATCCCGGCTGAATCGCTCGGACTGCATCAGCTGCAGCACCAGCGGCGCCGCGGCTCCGTCATACAGCTGCTTGACCACCTCGCGAACGCGCGCGCCGATCACCCGGTCACGCGAAACCTTCGCTCGGTAGATGTACGCCACGTCGGACTTGTCGCTGGCGACAAAGCCCTTCTTCTCGAGGCGGCTGAGGACCGTCAGAACCGTTGTGTAGGCGACCCGCCGCCCGGCCTGGTGCAGGCGGAACATCGTTTCGCGCACGGTGGACGGGCCGGCGTCCCACAGCGCCTTCATCACGTCGAGCTCGCCCGCCGCGAGTTCGATCTTCCGTCTGGCCACGGCGAATCTCCCGACTGCCGGGGCGGCGTGCCCCTCGCGCGACCGACGCCCCCGGAACACTCCGGTCGGCGCGCCCGCCTACGACAGTTGTCGGAGGCGAAGCCTACTACGACAGTCGTAGGGATGCAACGACTTTCCGTTGCATCCAAATCATCGAGGGTTTCTCCCTGAATATGCGCCGGTCGTCAGGCCGACTCGGAATGCGCCTCGAAGCCGGGCTCGCCCGATCGCGCCTGCATCACGAGTCGGACGAGGGCGGCGACATTCGGCGCGTCGAGTTTTCGCATGATGTTCGTGCGATGGAACTCGACCGTCTTCTCGGCGCGCTTCAGCGACGCCGCGATCTGCTTCGTGGACTGCCCGCTGATGACGAGTTCGAGAATCTCCCGCTCGCGATCCGTCAGCCCGGCGAGCCTTCACCTTTTTCTATACTGCCATCGCGATCAACCCTAAAGAAATGGCTGATACAATGAAGCGTCAGGGTGGATTTATTCCTGGTGTACGCCCGGGTAAGCAAACAGTAGAATTTATTGACAATATTTTGACTAAGATCACTCTTCCGGGATCTATCTTTTTATCCTTCGTTGCGATCTTACCGGCTATTGCCGTTGGATTGTTCGGAGTAACACCTGGTTTTGCCCTCTTTTATGGAGGAACCAGTTTGTTGATCATTGTGGGTGTAGCATTAGATACTTTACAACAGATCGAAAGTCATTTGATGATGAGACACTACGATGGATTCATGAAGACAGGTCGTATTAAAGGCCGAAGAAGAGCATAGTAATGATTTACCTGAAAAGTGAATCTGAAATTGAGAAGATGCGTGAAAGTGCACTCATCGTCTCAAGAACATTAGCGGAAGTCGGTAAACATATCGAGCCCGGTGTTCAAACAGGTAAACTTGACAGGATCGCAGAAGATTATATTGCCAAAGAAAAAGGAAGGCCTGCATTTAAAGGTTATGGTCCTAAAGGCAATGAGTTTCCTGCAAC
>JBICHM010000150.1:0-6965 GCA_043101835.1 Phycisphaerales bacterium
AACGCCATGGTCGGTCTCCGTGGCGTTCCTCACCGAACTCTGGCTCCCCATCCTCCTCGCGAGCGTCCTCGTCTTCGTCGCCAGCAGCGTCTTCCACATGGCGCTGCCGCATCACCGCACCGAGGTGAAGAAGATGCCCAACGAGGAACAGGTCACCGACGCCCTCCGCGCCGCGGGCGTCGGCGCCGGCGCCTACATGTTCCCCATGCCCGACAATCCCAAGGACTGCCACACCCCCGAGATGCAGGAGAAGATGAAGCAGGGGCCCTCCGGCTGGATCACGCTCTTCCCGCCCGGCGGCTTCAAGTTCGGCCAGAGCCTCGTCCAGTGGTTCATCCTCACCATCGTCGTCTCGCTCTTCGCCGCCTACATCGCCTGGGAATCCCTCGGCGCCAGCAACGACTACCTCCGCGTCTTCCAGATCACCGGCGCCGCCGCGTTCCTCGTCTACGGCGTCGGCAACATCCACGACTCCATCTGGAAGGGGCAGCCCTGGATCGTCACCGCCAAGTTCACCGCCGACGGCCTCGTCTATGCGCTGCTGACAGCGGGCATCTTCGGTTGGCTCTGGCCCTCCATCGAGGCCGCCGCGAGCGGCGCCGCCGGCGCACTCCCCGGCTGATCCGTCACACCCCCGACACCTGCACTTCGATCCCGTCGGGATCATCAAAGTACGTGCGCCCGCCGCGCAGCTTCGGCTCCAGCCCCGCCGCGCGCAGCCTGCGCGCGTTCTCCTGCTGGTCATAGTTCCGAATCCCGAACGAGAAGTGGTGCAGCCCCGGCGTCTCGCCCTTGAAGAGCGCGACGAAATCATCCCCCGCATCAAGGAACACGCTCGACGCGTCCCGGCTCGTCGTCGTCAACCCCAGGTGCCGTTCGTACCAGGCGCGCGATCGCTCGAGGTCCGTCACCGACAGCGCGATGTGATCCACGCTGACGGCGCGAAAGGTCGGTGCATCCTGCGCCGCGCGCGCGATCCGCGTCCCCGTCGCCGCCGCGGCGCCGAGGCCCATCAGCGTCGCCACCAGCTCCCGCCGGCTCACCTCACCCCGCAGGAATCCGTCCACCACGCCGTCCGCTGTCGTCGTGCCCATCGTCCACCTCCGCGTTTCGCGTCGGACGAGGCCCGTCAGCGCTCCGCGGACCGCCCGAGGTACAGCCCCACCAGAGCCTCGTCCTCTCGCTTGCACACTACATACACATGGTCGCCGGGTTCCAGGCGCGTGTGCCCGCGAGCCGCCAGCGCCTGCTGCCCCCGCACCACCAGCACGATCGCCGCGCCCTCCGGAAAGGGCAGCTCACGAAGCGTCGCCCCCGCAGCCGCAACCTCCGGCTCGATCACGTACAGGCGCAGCTCGCCATCGATGTCCTGCAGCGAATGCAGCTCGAGCGCCGCCACCGGCTTCGTCTTCCGTCGCTCCCCCAGCTTCAGCCGGCGCGTCACCGGCGCGATGCTCGCCCCCGGCACGAGCGAGCTGACCACCACGATGAAGAACACGATGTGGAACACCCGGTCGGCGTTCGGCACGTCCGCCATGATCGGGAAGGTCGCCAGCACGATCGGCGCCGCGCCGCGAAGCCCGACCCACCCCACCAGCGCGATCTCCCGCCCCGGCACGCGCAGCGCCGCAAGGCACAGCCACACCGCGAGCGGACGCGCCACCACCGCAAGAAACAGGCCGAGCGCAAGACCGATCCCCGCCACCGGGAACAGACGCGACGGGAAGACCAGCAGCCCCAGCATCAGGAACATTCCCACCTGGCTCAACCACGCCACCGCGTCCTGCACGCGCCGGATCCCGCTCTTGTAGGGCAGCGGCCCGTTCCCCAGCATCGCCGCCGTCACGAACACCGCGAGGAACCCGCTCCCGCCCACGAGCGTCGCGACGCCGAACGATCCGAACGCCGCGCCGAGCAGCACCACCGGGTACAGCCCCGCCACATGCAGGTGCACGCGACGCATCACCAGAATCAGCAGCAACCCCACCGCGCCGCCGCAGACCGCGCCGATCACCAGCTGCGCCGCGATCCCGCCGAGCAGCGCCAGCCAGTGCGGCGTCGAGCCGCTCTGCACCGCCGCGATCGTCGCCGTCGTCAGGATCACCGCCATCGGGTCGTTCACGCACGACTCGACCTCGATCGTCGAACGCACCTTGTCGTCCAGCCGGATCCCTCCCCCGCGCAGCACCGCGAACACCGCCGCCGCGTCCGTGCTCGACACCACCACGCCGATCAGCGCCGCTTCTTCCCACCCCAGCCCGAGCCCGCGCCCAGCCAGCGTCACCAGCAGCGCCGTCAATCCCACGCCGACCGTCGCCAGCAGCCCCGCCGGCGCCGCCGCCCGGCGCACCGAACGCCACGAGATGTTCAGCCCGCCGTCGAGCAGAATCAGGATGAGCGCGATCGTCCCCAGCCGAAACGCCAGCTGCGCATTGTCAAACGCGATCCCGCCCAGCCCCTCCGATCCGCCCACCATCCCCAGCACCAGGAACAGCAGCACCGTCGGCACACCCGCGCGCTCGGCCAGACGCCCGCCGAAGGCGCTCACCGCCATCAGTGCGCCGAGCACCACGAGCAGCGCCGCCGTCGTTGCAGGTTCGGTCAGGCCGAGCATCATCGCCGAAGGGTATTCTCATCCCCGCGCCCGTACACTGGCGCGCATGGCGCGACTCACCAACAAGACCGCACTCGTCACCGGCGCCGCACGCGGCATCGGTGAAGCCATCGCCCGCGCCTTCGCCGACGAGGGCGCCGCCGTCTGGTGCACCGACATCCGCGACGACCTCGGCGAATCCGTCGCCGCCACTATCGGTGGGGGGGCCTACCGCCGGCTCGACGTGCGCCGCGACGACGACTGGACGCGCGTCGTCAACGAACTCCTCGAAGCGCACGGGCGCCTCGACATCCTCGTCAACAACGCCGCAATCACCGGCCTCGAAGACGACCCGGCGCCCGCCAACCCCGAGCGCGAGTCGCTCGACCGCTGGCGCGCCGTCATGGCCACCAATCTCGACGGCGTCTTCCTCGGCTGCGCTCACGCCATCCGCGCCATGCGCCCCGCCGGCGCAGGATCGATCATCAACATCGGCTCCCGCTCCGGCGTCGTCGGCGTGCCCGGCGCCTGCGCCTACGCCGCCAGCAAGGCCGCCGTGCGCAACCACACCAGGTCCGTCGCCCTCCACTGCGCGCGCGAAGGCCTCGCCATCCGCTGCAACGTCATCCAGCCCGCAGCGATCCTCACCCCGATGTGGGAGCCCATGCTCGGCGACGGCCCCGATCGCGCCGAGCGCATGGCCGCCATCGTCGCCGACTGCCCGCTCCGGCGCTTCGGCACGCCCGAGGAAGTCGCCGCGCTCGCCGTCCACCTCGCCGCCGACGAGAGCGCCTACACCACCGGCGCCGAGTGCACGATCGACGGCGGCGTCCTCGCCGGCTGATATCCCCTCACCAGGTGACGCGTTCGACACGAACGCCCCCGGCGCGCAGACTCGCGCCGTGGCGCGGCGCGAGGATCCCATCCAGAACCTCGAGACCATCGATCTCGTCGGGCAGCGCACCGACGACGGCGGCGTCGACCTCGTCATCGTCGTCAGCGATGTCCTCACCGAGAGTGAGCACCACCAGGGGCTCCTCCTCGAAAAACTCGAGAACTACCTCCGGCAGATCAACAGCCCCGCGTTCCGCGCCGACCGCGGCGAGCCATCGCCCGATCGCGTCCGCATCATCGTCCACTGCGCACGTCCCCCGGCCCCCGCCATCCGGCAACTCCTCCAGAACGCCATGGCGTGGGTCGAAGAGAACAACGCCTCCCTCGCACTCCGCGTCGAAACCCCCAGGTAACGCCCCGTCGCCGGAACGAGGGGGCACAGCGCCCGAGGCGTTGGGCCCGACCCCGATCGAACTACAACCTGTGCCACTGGCGCCCACGCCCCGCGCCGCCGGCCCGCCGCCCCCGGCCGAACCCCGCGCCGCAAACCGCCGCATTCGACGCGGCCCGGTTCGCAACACCCCGCCGACCGGCTACTATCTCCGCGTCTCCCGGTTCACAAACCGCCCACTGTCGGGCGGAGTCCGAGGGTCGCCGAAGCTTTCCTCTCTTGCCCGAGTTCAAGCAGCGGCCAAAGTCTCACGGGGCAAGATGATTGGAGAGCCCATGAAGCTCTATGTCGGCAACCTTCCGTTCAGCACCACCGAAGACCGTCTGCGCGAGATCTTCGAGGAGCATGGCGAAGTCGCCAGCGCCTCCCTCGTCATGGATCGCGAGACCGGTCGCCCCCGTGGCTTCGGCTTCATCGAGATGAACGATGACAGCCAGGCCAAGGCCGCCATCGAGGCCCTCAACGGCCAGAACATCGATGGCCGTGACCTCACCGTCAACGAGGCCCGCCCGCGCGAGGATCGCGGCGGCGGCGGCTTCCGCGGCGGTCGTGGCGGCGGCGGTGGCGGCGGCGGCTTCCGCGGCGGCCGCGGCGGCGGCGGCGGCGGCGGTCGCGGCGGCTGGTAATCAGCCCCGCGCTGCTGAACAAGTAGCCAACTGACCAAAGGCCGGCGCCCTCAGGGCGCCGGCCTTTGTCATGCGCACGCGGCGCTCGAGGAAGCCTGCACTGAGGCTTGGCGAAGTGCAGGTTCGCCATCACCGTCGCGTGACCGCGCAGCCAACGCTACCGTTCAACACCATGACCGCGCAAGCGCGCACCCTCGCCGACATGACCCCCGACGACATCCGCGCCGCCGTCGCCGAGCGCTACGGCAGAGCCGCGCGCACGCCCGCCGAGAAACTCGGCTTCCCCGTTGGACGAGCCTTCGCAGAAGCCGTCGGCTACGACTCCGCGCTCCTCGACAAACTCCCCGCCTCCTGCTCCGACTCCTTCACCGGCGCCGGCAACCCCCGCGCGCACATCGACGCACAGCCCGGCGAGACCGCGCTCGACCTCGGCTGCGGCGCCGGGCTCGACCTCATCTGCACCGCGCGCATGCTCGGCCCCACCGGCCGCATCTTCGGTCTCGACCTCAGCCCCGACATGCTCGCCAAGGCGCAGCGCAACCTCGACGCCGCCGGCGTCGCGAACGCCGCACTCCTCGAAGCCCCCGCCGAACGCATCCCGCTTCCTGACGCAAGTGTCGACCTCCTCACCGCCAACGGCATCGTCAACCTCTCCCCCGACAAGGACACCGTCATCGTCGAGATGGCCCGCGTCTGCCGACCCGGCGGGCGCGCCGTCTTCAGCGAGATCGTCCTCGCCGAGCTCCTCGACGCCCACGTGCGCACGACCATCGATGACTGGTTTCGCTGCATCGGCGGCGCCCTCCTCGAAGACGACCTTCTGGAGAAACTCCGCGCCGCCGGCTTCCGAACCGCGCAGATCCTCGACCGCCAGCGCAACGCGCGCACCGGCCACCCGGCGAGCCGCAGCGCCGTCATCCGCGCCGAGCGCTGAGCCGAGCGCTTCCCTATGTATGAAGACGGGCCCGGCGCGTCGGCGCCGGGCCCGTGTGTGTGCATGCGCAGTGTCAGAATCGATCGAAGCGTCGCCTTGGGCGCGACGATGGCCCAACGCGGTCAGGCGCGTCGGCGCCGGGCGCAGAACAGCCCCGCCATGGCGAAGGTCACGGCCGCCCCCGGCGTCGGCACCACCTCGAAGCGGTACCACACGTTGGAGTCCGCGCTCAGCGTGCCGCCGAAGGCGATCCCGTTGATGTCGCCGACGAACGTGCCGCCGTCGCTGCCGAGCCCGGCGTCCACCAGCGCCTCGAAGCCGCCGGCCCCGTAGATCGTGTTGAACCCGCCGAGGTTGAAGTAGTACTCGCCCGCAGCCAGCTGCAGCCCGGCGATCTCGCTCTGCAGCGTGCCGCCGGCGTCATCGTTGTTGTCGATCAATCCGCCCCACGAGTTGAAGAGGCCGAGCTCCGTGTCGAACCCCGAGCCGAAGGTGTTGATTGAGAAGACATCGCTCGTGGTCGCCACGACGCCAAGATCAGTAAACGCCGTCGGACCGGTCGCCGCCTGCGAGTCGATCGTCACCGTCAGGTTGTTCCAGGTCGCGTTCGAGCCACCGAAGGTCTGCAGCCCGAGGAACCACAGCGGATCGTTCGACGTGTACTTCTCGCTGAAGTACACATCCCAGGTCAGCGTCACGGGGTTGCCGTTCGACGCCGCTACGCCCGACGGTCCCGGATCGACATAGAACGTGCCGGCGCTCAGCAGCGGCGCATCGGTTAGCGCCCAGATCGCCTCGCTCGACCACGGCCCGCCGGCGCCGGCGACCCAGTCAAACGACACCGTCGCGTGCGTGTACATGCCCGCGGCCACCGGGTTCAGATTCACCTCGTAGGGCGTGTCCGTCACCAGCGGCGACCCGAGATTGAAGGTCTCGCTCGCGCCGAGCGCGACGCCCGAGACAGCCAATCCCGCCGCGCCCGCCAGAATGAGTGTTCGTGTCGTCAACATACGCTTCCCTTTCCTCAGTCCACGCAGACAGCGCCGCCGCCGCGCCGACCCGACGCCGCAGTCTGCAATGTGAGCGCACGACACCACAGCGCGACCGAAGCCGCTCGTGAACGCATGCCAACTGTGGTCTGGCAGAACACCGCGCAGCCGCGCGGCCCAATCCGCACGCCAACGTGCCGCGTGCGCACACATGTCACGATCGCCCGAGTGAGCGACCGCCGGTCAACTGCGCATGGTGTGCTGCCGTGTGCTTCCTGCGCGCAGGCACGCGCCTGCGCTTCCCCTCAACAATCACGCCCCAGCGTACGGATCGCGCAATGAAATGCAACAGAGATCGCGCGCACCGAGAGGAGATACGCACAAACCAGGAGTTGCTGCAGCGAACTTCGGGGATCGTGAATCATCAGCGCGATGCGGGCGCGTCGTCACCTTGCATCGCAAGCCAGTCGTCGATCCGATCCGCGATCTGATCGCGCACGCGTCGGAACTCCTCCAGCGTCTCTTCTTCCGTGCCCTC
>JBICHM010000151.1:0-5966 GCA_043101835.1 Phycisphaerales bacterium
GCCTCGACCTGCCGCGCGGCGAGATCGACGCGACCGTCGACGGGCAGATTGCGCGCCTTGTGGAGTGCATCCGCCCCACGAACGCCGATGTCGCGCCTCCGGATTCGCAGGACGCGGGAGACGGGGGCGACGCGTCGTGACGCTCCTCGGCGCCGAGATCCGGCAGGTCCGTGCGTGCCAGCCGCTCGAGGTGGCCGGCACGGTGGCTGCGCTGCGCGGGCTCACGCTGCTGGTCGATGACCTGCCGCTGCCGATCGGCGCGCTGGTGCGCGTCGAATGCGCCGCAATCGGACAGCGCCGGCTGGGCGAGGTGGTCGGCTTTGACGCGGGACGCGCGGTCATCATGCTGCTCGGCCCGACCGCAGGCGTGCGCCCGGGCGATCGTGTGCGGAGCGTTGAGGTGACGCCCAGCGTCCGCGTGAGCCGGCGCATGCTCGGGCGGATCGTGGACGCCTTCGGGCGCCCGATCGACGGGAAGGGCGCCATCGAGGCGGGCGAGCGCGTACCCATCATGCCCGATGCGCTGGCGCCGATGCGCCGGGCGCGCATCGCAAAGCCGCTGGCCACCGGCGTGCGCGCGATCGACGGCATGCTGACGACCGGCGCTGGCCAGCGTCTGGGCGTCTTCGCAGGCCCGGGCGTCGGCAAGAGCACACTCCTGGGTTCGATCGCCCGCTTCACCGAGGCGGACATCAGCGTGATCGCCCTGATTGGCGAGCGTGGGCGGGAAGTCCGGGACTTCATCGAGGGCGCGCTCGGGCCGGAGGGGCTGGCGCGATCGATCGTGGTGGTTGCGACGAGTGACGAGTCGCCGCTCTTGCGCATCCGCGCCCTGCTCGCCGCGTGCGCCATCGCCGAGCGGTTTCGGGCGGAGATGGCGAACGTGATGCTCATGGTCGATTCAGTCACCCGCTTCGCGCAGGCGCAGCGCCAGGTGGGCCTGGCCATTGGTGAGCCCCCGGCGACGAAGGGGTACACGCCGAGTGTCTTTGCGCTGCTGCCGATGGTGCTGGAGCGCGCGGGCGCAGTCGAGGGCGCCGGGTCGATCACGGGGTTCTACACGGTGCTTGTGGAAGGCGACGACCTGACCGAGCCGGTCTCCGACGCGGTGCGCGGCATTCTTGACGGCCATGTCGTCCTGTCGCGCGACCTGGCGCGCCGCGGCCATTTTCCGGCGATCGATGTGCTCGACTCGGTCAGCCGCGTCGCCGACGGCATCAGCACCGAGCAGCACATCGCGGCGCGGCGGCGCGTGCTCAGCCTGCTGGCGGCCCACAAGGAGGTCGAGGATCTCGTGCAGATCGGCGCCTACGCGCGCGGCAGCGACCCGGACGCCGACATCGCCATCGAGATGAAGCAGAAGATCGACGCCTACCTCCGCCAGAAACCCGATGAGGCCGACACCTTCGACCACGCGTCCGACGGGCTGATGGCCCTGGCGATCGAGGCCGGCACGCGCGCTCAGGCGATGCGCGCCGGCGCGCAGGGCAGGCGCGCAGGGCAGGGGGGCTGATCCGTGGCGCGATTCGTCTTTCGGATGCAGCGGCTGCTCGAGCAGCGACAGCGGGAAGAGGACGAGCGCACGCGCGCTGTCGCCGAACTCGACCGGCAGCGCGTGGACCTCGAAGCGAAGATCCGCGCGGCGCAGGGCGCGATCGACGGCGCAAAGAGGGATCTGCGCGACGCCCTCGCGGGGCAGACGCGAGGCGGCGCAGGAGCCGTGCTCGACGTCAGGAGCGCCCGCCTCCAGGCCGGGGCGACCATCCAGCAGGTGATGCGCACGCAGCAGTTGGCGATCGCGCTGGCCGGCGTCCACCAGCGTCTGAATACGGCTCGCGCGGCGCTGCTGGAGGCGGCGACAAAGCGGAAGGCGGTCGAACTGCTCCGCGCCAAGCAGTATGACCGATGGCTGCTGGAGCAGAACCGGCGCGAGTCGGCGGCGATGGACGAGATGGGCGTCGGCCAGTGGCGCCGACGGGAGCGCACGGTGGAGTCGACGAGATGATGCGATCGATCTGGACCGTCATCACGACCGTGGCGCTGGCGAACCTGCTCGCGGTCGTCGCCTTCGTCGGCTGGCTTGCGTCGAGCGACCGCCTGAACCAGGACCGACTCGAATCCATCCGGGCGTTGCTCTCCGAGACGGTCGAGGCCGAGCAGACGCGCCTCGACGAGGAGGCGCGCGAGCAGGAACGTCTCGAGGCGGAAGCGGAGGCGGCGCGACGCGCCGCACTGCCGCCCCTGACCGCGGGCGACCGCCTGCTTTTGGCCGAGGAGTCCGAGGAAGCGGTGCGCCAGCGCCTCGAACGCATGCGCCGTGAGATGGAGGACCTCCAGCGCACCATCCGCGCCGAGGCGAATCGCCTCGACGATCGCACGGACTCGTTCGAGGCCGAGAAGGCGGCGTTCGAGCAGATGCGCGATCGCATCGCCGCCATTGAGGGCGACGAGCAGTTCAAGAAGACGGTCACGCTGCTGGAAGGGCTGCCGCCCGCACGCGCGAGCGAGATGCTGATGGAGATCATCGCGCAGGGCGCTCCGGAACAGGCCACGGCATACCTGAACGCGATGCAGTCGCGGAACGCGTCGAAGGTCCTCGCGTCGATCGAGGATCCGGCGCTGGCAGCCGATTTGCTGGAACGCCTCCGCGTGTACGGGCTGGAGGCCCGAGCGGAGTGAGGCGTCGCGGCGACGCGCCCCGGCAGGACGACGGGCGAAGCCGCGTGGATGCTCCCTATGACAGGTCCGCTGCTGTCTGGACCAGCCCTTGCGGCGCCCACGGGCGCCCCTGCGCAGACCGCGCGTGCCGCGCAGCCTCTGCGCTCTGGCGCACAGGACTTCGCCGGATCGCTGCGCGGCGCCACACAGCGTCGCGAGGCACCGGCGCCTGAGACGCGCGAGCCCGAGGCCGAGCCGGCGCCTGGCGAACCAGAGCCGGTTGATCGGGCGGAGGCGCCGCCGGAGGCCGATGACGGCGCGCCGGCGCCCGATGGGCTGCCGGAGTCTGACGAGCCGGTTCTCGACGATGCGCCCGAAGCCGATGCGGAAGACGTCGTCGCGGCCCCGGTTGCCGCCTCGACGCAGCGCGTTTCCACCGATGGTCCGGTCGAGGCCGGTCCGGCGCCGGCCGAGGGCGATGCCGAGGCGAATGCCGGCCCTGCGGGCGCACGCCGCGTGTCGCGTGGCTCAGCGGCGCAGGGGGGCGGCGTCCCGACCGGAGCCGATGCCGACGGCGATGCACAGTCAGAGGCAGCGATTCGAAGCGCGACGATTGGCGCTCAGGGTCGCGTCGAGCGGCCGGCGGCGCAGCAATCCGGGGCGAACATGCAGACATTGGGCGCTGGCGCCGCCGGCGAGCTCGCCCAGAACGCAGACGCCGAGGGCGCCGGCGCGCAGCGCGATGGACAGCAGGGGCATCCGCGCGATGGCTCCCGCAGCGCCGGCCTTGCGTCGAGCCAGGACGCCGCAGGCGCCTTTGCACAGCGTGCTGAGGATGCGGGCTCGCGACCGGGGGCCGATACGAGACTGGCCGATGAGCCCGCGCCGGCCAGGTCGCAGCCGACCGCGCCGTCCCAGAGCGTGGCGGAGCCTGTCCGCCCGCAGTCGCTGCGTCTGGAGCAGGTCGCCACGCCGGCGTCCAGCGCAGGCGCGGCCGGTCGGGGCGCAGAAGCGGCCGATGACAGCGCAGCGATGCAGGCCGTGCATCGGGGTCTGGGCGCGGCGGTGCGCCAGCGCGGCGGGAGCGTGACGATCCGCCTTTCCCCCGAATCAATGGGGCAGGTGCGGATCGAGATGTCCATTCGGCAGGGCACGGTGGATGTGCGCTTCGAGGCCTCGACGGAGCAGGCACGCGAGTTGCTCACACGCCACGCCGACATGCTGCGCAGCACGCTTCATCAGAAAGGGTTCGGGGTCGAGCGGATCGACGTCCACACCCAGCCAGCGCCGACGAACGGCTCGCGCGCCGGCGCCGACGCCTCGGGCGATCAGCAGCACCGGCGTTCGCCTGAGCAGGACGCCGCGGGCGGGGAGAGTCGCGGCGCCTTCGGCGGACGCGATGACGGCCGGCGCGACGGGGCCTGGCGTGAGGACGACGAGGCGCAGACCTTCGAACAGTGGCGTGTGCGTGTGAACGCGACGGCCTGACGGCCAAGAGGAACCGAGAATGTCCGCCATCAACTCCGTGTCCAGTTCGGCGCCGCCCTCGGCGACCAGCGCGTACAGCGATCTGACCTCCGGTGAGTTCCTGCGCGTCATCTTCACGGAACTGACGAACCAGGACCCGCTCGCGCCCAACGAGACGAAGGACCTGCTCGAGCAGATCTCCTCGATCCGATCGATCGAGTCGGACATCGAGCTGGGCGATCGTCTCGAGGACATCGCGGCGCAGAGCACGCTCGCCAGCGCCGGCGGGCTCGTGGGGCAGTTTGTCTATGGGCGCACGCAGTTCAACGACGAGGCTGCGGGCGTCGTCGTGTCGGTGAGTGTGACCAAGGACGGGCCCGTGCTGAACCTCGACAACGGGTACAGCATCCCCTTCAAGAACATCGAAGAGATCATCGATCCGGCGGTGCTTCGCGGCGCGGCCGACACCCAGAGCGTCTGACCCCGAATGAGCGTCTCCGCCGCTGAACTTCTGCGACTGCTCGGCTCCGGCGTCCGCCCGGTGGATGCGCCGAGTGCGTCTCGCGCGCCGATCGAGGGGGCGGACTTTGGCGCCCTGCTGGAGCGCGCGAGCGAGGGGACGCTGGAGAGCGGTCGCGCGGTGCGTCTGGCGCCGGGGCTCGACGGGACGCTGACGGATGGACAGCTCGAACGCCTCGCCGGCGCGGTGGACGCCGCGGAAGCGGCGGGCGCCACGCGCCTCGGTGCGGTGATCGACGGACTGGTCGTAGAGATCGATGTGGCCTCGCGCGAGGCGACGAGCGTCCGCCCGCAGGGAGAGACGGGCGGCGCGACACCAGCAGGCGTGATGACCGGTGTGGACGCGGTCGTGGTCATCCCCACGGAGGGGGATGACGAGGAGCAGAGAGCCGGGGCGGCGGAGCCCGCCCGGGCGGCAGCGGGAGCGCAGGGACGCGCTCCAGCGCTGCGTGCGGTCAACCCGGCGGTGGCGGAGCTGCTCGCCGGCCTTGAAACGCGCCGTTCCGTCTGACGGAACGGGCGCCTGGAAGAGGAGTCGGGGTCATGGCGTCGTCAAACGCGCTGCTCACCGGGCTCACGGGTCTGCAGGCCAACAGCCGCAGGCTCGAGGTCATCGGCAACAACATCTCCAATGTGAACACCACCGCGTACAAGTCGTCGCGGATGCTGTTCAGCCCGGCGCTCAGCCGCAACCTGAGCCTGGGCGGAGGGCCGAGCGGCGCCAGCGGCGGCACGAACCCCGCGCAGATCGGCCTCGGCGTGCGTGTCGCCGGCGTGCAGCGGAACTTCAACGACGGCCCGATCGGCGCAACCGGCGTCAACACCGACATCGCCATCGAGGGCGCGGGCTTCTTTATCGTCGAGCGGGGTGGGTCGCAGTTCTACACCCGCGCCGGCGCGTTCCAGTTGAACGCCGAGAACACGCTGACGACCCTCACCGGCGAGCGCCTGCGCGGCTACGGCATCGATGACGACTTCAACATCATCGACGGTTCGCTCACGGACCTCTCGATCCCGCTGGGTGAGCTGACGATCGCGCAGGCCACCCAGAATGTCGACCTGCAGGGGAACCTGAACGCTGCGCCCGGCGGCCAGGCGACGCAGGGCGCCATCATCGACTTCGACCAGCCGTTCACCGACACCGGCGGCGCGCCGCTGACGGGCGCAAGCGTGCTCGTCGGCAACCTCGAGGATCCGAACAATCCCGGCGTCGCGCTGCTTCCCGGCGCCGGCGAGCCGTACACGCTCACGCTCTCGAATGTGCTGAAGGGGTCGCGCGAGCTGCCCGAGGCGACGCTGACAATCGACGCCACCACGACGGT
>JBICHM010000152.1:0-8387 GCA_043101835.1 Phycisphaerales bacterium
CGTTCACGCCTCGCGCCCAGCCTCCGCGCCCGCCGACGGTCGGCAGCTCGATGACGCCGTCGGCGTTGAGGTCGGCGGCGCAGATCGCGCCAGGGCATGCGCCCCAGGCGCCGAGGAGCGCACCGAGGTCCGCGCCATTGACCACGCCGTCGCCGTTGAGGTCTGGCTGCGCGCCAATGGGCGTTAGCAGGAACGCGACGCCGGGGATTTCGTTCCCGAGTTCGTCGAGCTTCACGGCGATGCCGACGATCTGCCCGGCGTCGTTGATGTCCAGCGGCACGCGGATGTCCCAGATGCCGTCGGGATCAATGATCACATCGTTGAGGCGCACTTTCGCTGCGCCGGCGGGTCGCACCCATCCCTGCTGCGGGACGCCGTTTGCGCTGATGCTGGCGTCCCAGCCGACGATGTCGCCGCGTTCGTTGATGGCCTCCGCAGAGCCGTTGTCGAGAAGCGGGTCGGGGAGGAGGCCAAGATCGATCGCCTGGCCGTCGATCCAGATCGTCGGTTGATTGCGTCCGGTGGGGTCCTGAGACTCACCGACGATGACCCCCTGCTCGTTCACGCCTCGCGCCCAGCCTCCGCGCCCGCCGACGGTCGGCAGCTCGATGACGCCGCCTTCGAGCGGCCAGGCCGCGGGCGCCAGCGCGGTGGCTGTCCATGTCTGTCCGACGATGAGTCCGGCGTCGTTGATCGCCTGCGCCTGCGACGACGGGAAGAGCGCGCCGGGGAGTTTGGGCAGCAGGGCCATGCCTTCGGCGGTCGTCCAGCGGAACGCCTCGCCGCGCCAGTCGCCGACGGCGACGCCGAGGTTGTTGATCGCTTCCGCCGAGCCGATGCCGGGCGCGTCGGGCGACGGGCTGATATCGATGATGCCCGTCGCCTGCGACCAGAAGAAGGGTCTGCTGGACAGGGCGTTTGGAATCGTCGGATCCGGGGCGAGCGCCCAGCCGCAGGCCTCGGCGTGGTCGTTGACGCCTCGCGCGCTCGAGCCGGTGTTGAAACTGTTGAGCGAACCGAGGCTCTCGATGACGCCGTCGCGCCAGAGGAATGCGGTGGGCGCGTTGAATTCGCCTTCTTCCGCGATGCCGGCGGCGTGGCCAAGGTTGTTCATCTCGATGGCGTTCGCCGTCTCGCCCCCGAGCGTGCCGAGGTCGATGACTTCGTAGCGGAGCGCACGCGGCTGCCCCGCCGCGCTCGCGCAGAGCGCGAACGCGGCGAGGACAGTGACCGCGCCGCCCTGCAAGTCCGGTGTGCAACGCATTGCTTGCCTTCCTTACAGAGCCGTGAGGGGGTCGAGGGTTGGGCGGAACAGGAGGACGATGCGGGCGATGTCAGCGCCGGCGACGCAGCGCGCCGAGGGCCATCGCGCCGAGGCCGAGCACGCCGGCGCCCGGCGCGGGGACGCGCAGCACGGCGCCGAAGGTGG
The DNA here is from genome assembly GCA_043101835.1 of Phycisphaerales bacterium. Taxonomy (GTDB): domain Bacteria; phylum Planctomycetota; class Phycisphaerae; order Phycisphaerales; family UBA1924; genus JBICHM01. Next base: position 1,430 of record JBICHM010000152.1, read on the forward strand.
TGAAGGTGCTGATCTCGCGGATGTTCACGAGGATGTCGCCGTCGTCGTTGATGTCGAAGACCTCGACGATCTCAAAGCCGGGGTCGACGGCGACGAGGTCGGCGAGCGCGGTCTTCTGGCCGTCTTCCCAGATCCAGGCGATGGCGTTGCTGAAGAAGCCGCCGCCGTCCTGGCCGACGATCTGCCCATTGTTGTTGATGGCGACGGCGCGCCCGCTGAACTCGCCGTCGAAGAGGCCGAGGTCGATCATCTGGCCGTCGCGGTAGAGGAATCCGGCGTCGGTTCCGTCGCCTCGGCTGGAGAAGCCGACGACGTCGCCGCTGTCGTTGACGCCGAGCGCCTCGCTGAAGGCGCCGCCGAGCGTGCCGAGGTCAAGCATGGCGCCGGACTGGTCGTAGCGGAAGGCGTGGGTGTTGAAGCCGGAGTCGGCCGTCACCGCGGCGCCGACGACGATGCCGTTCGCGCTGACCGCGTTGCCATTACCGAAACCGTCGCTTGCGCCGGCGAAGGTGAGGATCTGCGTGCCGCCGGCGCTCGACCAGATCGCGGCCTGGCCGTTGACCGTGCCGCTGACCAGGCCGGCGTCGCTGACGCCGCTGGCGAGGGAGAAGTCGAGGCCGTCGAAGATGAAGTCGAGTTGGCCGTTGTTCCAGAGGAAGGGCGTGAGACCGGAGGTCTCGCTGTCGCCGAGGTCGAGGTTGCCGACGACGAGGCCGGTGTCGCTGACGCCGGTGGCGGCGCCACCGACGCCCGGGGCGACGAGCGTGATCTGCCCGTTGCGCCAGAGGGAGGCCTCGAAGTTGAAGCCGCTGTTCACCGAGCCGACGACATCGTTCGTGTTGCTGATCTCCGCGGCCATGCTTCCGGGGCCGAAGAAGTAGTCAGGGAGCACCTCGAGGGTGTACTGGGCGTGTGCGCTCGCGCCGGCGAGCAGCGCGAGGCCGGCAGGGACCATGAGGCATTTCGTGAATCGGGACATGTCTCTTCTCTCCGTGTTGCTCGACTGCCGGCAGCAGCGGGGCGGACCCCCGCAGGAGCGACGGCGCTTCCCCCGCGCCGCTCGCTCCCCGGCGCCGACGCACACGCGTCGCCGCCCTCTTCTCCAGATCTGATCTCAGATGAGATTACAGCACGTGCCGGCGGAGTCAAGAACCCTTCCGAGATCAGGTCTATTCGCGCGTTTCGCGCGCATTGGCGCATGCGGCAATTCCCCTGGTTTCTCGCAAACTCCATGCTATCCTCATGCAACCAGGGCTGATTTTGCGACCGCGCGCTCGCTTGCGTCCGCCTCCCACCTCGTGCGTCGGTCTGGTACATTAGGTCTGAGATCAATACACCCGCACTGGATTTGCTGCCCGTGCACAGCCCCGAGACAATGTCTGGCGCAGATACGCGACGACTTCTTCGAGGAGGGGCATTGGCGATCGATCCACGTCCGCTGGGCGTCAGTCTGGATCTCGGCGACGGAGGCGGGGCCCCGCTCTCGGGCGCGGAGGCAGCGCGGGTGCGCCGGGTGGGGCGCCGTCTGCGCGAGGCGCTGCGCGCGGTGGTGCTGACGTTGCCGGAGGGGGATCGGGGCGGCAGCCGCATGGCGCGTCGCCTTGGCATCGACCGGAGCATCTGCCAGCGCGTGCTCAACGCGATCCGGCCGGCGGAGGATGAGATCGTCGTGCCGGTGCGCGCGCCGGGTGTGCAGGGGCTGGAGACCTTTCTCGGCGCGATGCGTGGGGCCGGCTCGAAGCGCGATGCGCTCGCCGGCGCCGAGGCGGCGGTCGAGGAGTTCGCGGCCCTGATCGCCGACCTCGCCGGCAGCCAGGCGCATCTTGGGCGGCGCGTGGAGGCGACGGCGACCGACGACGATGAGCCGTCGGGGGCGCGCGCGGGCATCCGTGCGCGCGAACAGGCCTTCCGAGCCGGCGCGGAGCTGCTCGGGCACGCGGCCGAGACGCACGTGCAGGTCGGCGCGTACGCACCGGCGCCGGGGAATCCCGATGCGATGGTTGCGGCGCGCCTGCGTGGGTACCACCGGTTCATCGCGCGGCGCGGCGCGACGCCGCTGGTCATCCGATCGGGCGCCGTGACCACCACCGGCGACGCCCAGCGGGACGAGACGCTTGCGCTGGACGGGTCGCCCCTGGAGGGGCGCTCGAGCGATGGCGTGCTGGCGCCCTTCTCAACGCAGCCGCTGCCACTGGTCACATCGCGCGGCGCGATGGGCTCGATGCTGCAGCTGATCGACTACCCGGCCGGCGCGGAGGCCGAGCCGGTGGATGTGTTCGTCGCGCACCGGTGGGCGAACCCGTGGGCGCACCCGCGCACGGAGTCGCCGCCGATCGAGGAATCGTGGTCGTTCTCGCAGCACCCGGCGCGACGGCTGGTGTTCGATGTCTTCCTGCACGAGCGCCTGGCGCGGGAGTGCATCCCGTCACTCGGGGCGTTCCTGATGAGCCCGGTCATGTCGGCGTCGATCGGCGAGCGGTGGATGGACCGGATCGCCGACGCCCCCCCGCTGCGCGTGCTGCCTCGGGATCTGGAACAGGCGGGGACGCCGGCGTATGCGCGCCACGTCGAGCTGCTGCAGCACTTCTTCGCTGGTCTCGGGTGGGACCCGGCGCACTTCGTTGGCTACCGCTGCGAGTTGGAGTTCCCGATCTGGGGCGCGGGGTACTGCATGACGTTCGATTTCTCGTCGCCGGACGCGTGACCGGGGCGTCAGGCGCCGTCGCTGTGGCGGGCGCGCGCGAGCGCCCGCATGTCGGCGACCGTGTCGGTCTCGTCCACGATCTCTTCGCCGAGGAGTGTCTCGAGCAGGTCCTCGAGGGTCGCGATGCCGGCCATGGCGCCGTATTCGTCGACGACGAGCGCGATGTGGGCGCCCTTGTGGATCATGCCCTCGAGCGCATCGGCGACGGTGCCGGATTCGGGAAGGATCAGCATCGGGCGTGCGAGGTCGGCGAGCGTCGTCGCCGCGCGCTGCTCGGCGGTGAGGCGGTGGAGTTCGAAGCGCGGGACATAGCGCGTCGGCCGGTCGCGATCGCTGTCATACACCGGGATGCGCGCGAATCGGATCGGATGATGCGCGGCGAGCGCCTCGGCGACCGTGAGGCCTGCCGGGAGTGTGAAGACGACGGTGCGGGGGGTCATCACCTCGCTGACGCGAATGCGCGCCAGCGCGATGAGGTTCGTCGCGACCTCGTACTCCCGCTTGCCCATGGCGCCGCTGACCTTGCCGAGACGGATGGTCGCGAGCAGCTCGGCGCGGCTGAGCTGGTCGACCTTCGGCTCGCTGCCGACGGCGCGGCTGACCCACTCGAGCGGGATGATCAGGGGCAGGCAGAGGTAGATCAGGACGCGGATGGTGATGGCCGCGGGAATGGCGATGCGGCGCGCGTGCACCGCGCCGAGCGTCTTGGGGATGATCTCGCTGGCGACGAGCACGAGGATGGTCATCACGGCGCTGGCGACGCCGACCGACCCGCTGCCGAAGACGACCGCGGCCTGGGCGCCGACGCCGATCGCGCCGGCGGTGTGCGCGACGGTGTTGAGCGTGAGGATCGCGGCGAGCGGGCGATCGATGTTGCGCTTCATCTCGCGCAGCAGCGGGCCGAAGGAGGACCCCCGCTCGACGAGGGACTCCACATAGGAGCGCGGCAGGCTGAGGATGCAGGCTTCCAGCAGCGAGCAGAGGAACGAGATCCCGAGCGCGGCGACGGCGTAGACGACCAGAAGGGTCATGGGGGCATTGTTGCGAGCGGCGCGGCCGGGCGCCGGGCTCGCGAGGGACTTTGCGCCCGTCATCGGGCGCGACACCGTCCGGGTACCATCCTCGCGTGACGCAGGAGCCCCAGCGCCAACCCGAGGAGCAGGCCGAGCCGACGCCGCCGGTGTCGACGCCGGACGCGATCCCGCCGCACGAGATCGGCGAGACGCTGATTCTCGATGCGCAGTCGCCCTACGAGGCGGGGGCGTTCGCGGTGGATCAGTTGCTCGACGACGGCGCGTCGCACGAGGAGTTGGCGCGCGGGATCGAGGGCCAGGAGCCGGCGGACGCCGCGGACTCGCTGGAGAGCCTCGAGCCCGAGGATTCGGCGCGCGTGCTGGGGGAGATGGACGACCAGGCCGCGGCCGATGCGCTGGCGTACATGCAGGCGCCCCTGGCGGTCACGGTGCTGCGCGACGCGACGCCCGAGTACGCCGGCCGGCTCCTGCGGATGATGGAGCCGGACGACGCGGCTGACCTGCTCCAGTCGCTGCCGGGGGAGATGGCCGACACGATCCTGCGCGCAATGCCGCGCCGGGCGGCGGCGCGACTCGGAAAGCTGGCGCGGTACGACCCCGAGACGGCCGGCGGCCTGATGACGACCGACTTTGTGAAGCTCCGCACGGAGGACACAGTCGAGCGCGCGATCGAACGCATCCGGCGCGAGGCCGAGGACGCGGACCTCTATTACCTGTACGCGGTCGACGAACAGGATCGGCTGCGCGGCGTCGTGAAGCTGCGCTCGCTGCTGCTCACCCCGCCGGGCACGCGCATCGACGACGCCATGAACAGCGATGTGGTGGCGCTGAAGGCGACGCTGGACCGCGAGGAGGTCGCCCGCGCGTTCGATCGCTACGACCACGTCGCCCTGCCGGTGGTCGATGACGCCGACCGGCTGCTGGGCGTCGTGACGATCGACGATGTGATCGACACCATCCGCGCCGAGCACACCGAGGACGCGCTGAAGCAGGTGGGCGCCGGTCCGAGCGAGAGCGTGCACGAAACGGTGCGGAGCAAGGTCCGGGCGCGCACGCCGTGGCTGGTGATCAATCTGCTGACCGCGCAGCTCGCGGCGTCGATCGTCCTGCTCTTCACCGATCTCATCGAGGCGGTGGCGCTCCTGGCGGTGCTGATGCCGGTCGTGGCGAACCAGTCGGGCAACGCCGGGCAGCAGAGCCTCGCGGTGACGCTGCGTGGGCTGGTGCTCGGGGAGGTTCGGTCGCAGCGCGTGGGTCGCCTGCTGCTGCGCGAGACCGCCTTCGGGGTGATCGCCGGGCTGATCGTGGGGCTCGTGATGGGGCTGGGGCTGATCCTGCTCGGGCTCTCCGGCCTGATCGACGCCGACTGGCGCCTGGCGCTGATCACGAGCGTCTCGATGGCCGGGGCCCTCGCGGCGGGGTGCCTGATGGGCGCGGGGATGCCGATCCTCATGGAGCGGTGGAAGATCGATCCGGCGACGGCGTCGACGATCTTCCTGACGATGCTGACCGACAGCATCTCGTTTCTCGCGTTCCTCGGACTTGCCTGGGTCCTCCGGGGGTGGCTCCTGCCGACCGGGTGATGGACCGCAGGCGTCGGCTCGCCAACGCCTTGACGCTGCCCGTCGGGGCCGGGAGACTGGTCGGAACCCGGGGCGGCCCGGGTCCGTATCGCATGGACGCCCCTTCGCCTCGGCGACGCGCCGTCGGTGTCGCCGCCGCTCGTCATCGGCCCGCAGGCCGGATGTGACCGGCCGGCGGGGGTCGTGGGTCCGTCCCCGGTTCGCCTCACGCCCGGCGCAGCGTCGCCGTCGCCTTGATTCTGGAGCCCCGTTCCCATGGCAGGCAAGACCTCGGCTTCCACCGGCATGCTCGTCACCGTCACGCTGACCGGCGTGCTGGCGGTCGCGCTCTTCGTCACCACGGTCGTCTTCTTCGGGCGCTGGCAGCGTGCGAACACCGACCTCGAGCAGGCGCGCAATGACCAGCGGGATGTGATCACCCCGGGCGAGCGCGGCGACGACGACGTTCGGCTCCTCATCGAGCAGGCCGGCAACCAGAGCCTCGTCGCGTATCTGAAGGAGTCCCTGCGCGGGACGATGGAAGAAGTCACGGGTTCGCCGGCGACCACCTTCGAGCAACTCCAGGCGACGCTCGGCACCATCGAGGGCGCCGACGCGGCGTCGCTCGTGCAGGTGGTCCGTGATCGCACCAACCGCATCAACGCCCTGAACCAGCAGCTGGCCGACGCCCAGTCGCAGCTGGAGGCGGCGCGCACGGACTTGCAGGACGAGGTCGAGCGCGTGGCGCGCATCCGCGAGGAGCACTCGGCGACGATCGCCGCCCTGCAGCAGCAGATCGACGGCTACGAGTCGGGCGTCAGCGAGTACCGCACCAGCCTGAACGACACGATCGATCGGAACAACGATCGCGTCGCCGAGATCCGACGCACGGCGGCGGAGCAGGAAGATGCGCTCAGCGGGCGCATCGCCGAGCTCGAGACCGAGCTGATCGTGTTGCAGGACGCGGTGCGTGAGCTTCGCGCATCGACCGCCGACGGGCGCGTCAGCGCCCAGGACGAGTTCGCGCTGGTGGACGGTCGCGTGCTTGGCTCCAATGCGAGCCGGAACGAGGTGTACATCAGCCTTGGGCGGAACGACCGCATCGTCGTGGGCATGACCTTCGAGGTGTACGACAACAGCACTTCGATCCGGGCCAACAGCGAGGGCGAGTACCCGCCCGGCAAGGCCGCCGTCGAGGTGATCCGCATCAACGAGGGCTCGTCGACCGCGCGGGTGATTCGTTCGACGGGACAGAGCCCGATCGTCGAGGGTGATGTGATCGCCAACGCGCTCTACGACCCCGACAAGCAGTACACCTTCCTCGTGTACGGCAACTTCGACACGAATCGCGACGGCCAGTTCACGCAGCAGGAGTCGCAGGGCGTCGCCGGCCTGATCGCCGACTGGGGCGGTCGCGTCGTCAACGAGCTGACGGGCAGCACGGACTTCCTCGTGCTGGGCGAGCGTCCGATCCTGCCGCCGGAGCCGAGCCCCGACAGCCCGCTGCCGGTGATCCAGGACTACATCCGCAAGAAGCAGGCCGTCGAGGAGTACGACCGCCTGTTCCGGATCGCGTCGCAGACGAGCATCCCGATCATCAACCAGAACCGGCTCTACACGCTGACCGGGCTGACCGGCCAGCGCTGATCGGCGGGGCG
>JBICHM010000153.1:0-7520 GCA_043101835.1 Phycisphaerales bacterium
TCGAGGTCGAGCGTCGTCCCGCCGTTCCCCGGCGAGCTGCTGAACTTGAAGTACGTCAGGCGCACGCCCGCGCCCACGCCGGCGTAAGCGCCGACCGGGCCGACCACATTCGGCGCATCGACCAGCACATTCGCCGCGAGCGTGTGCAGCGAGAAGTCGCCGCTGTCGAACTGGGCCGACACCGTGTCCGCGTCGAGGTCGCGGTAGGTGTACTCGATCTCCATCGCGATTGGATCGTCGGGGAAGGTGTACCCCAGCGCGATCGACGCGCCGAACCCGATGTCGAAGTCAATCGGATCCCCGGAGCCCAGCAGCGTTCCGTCGTCGATATGGTCGGCGATCAGCCCGCCGAAGCGGATGTAGTACGACTCCTCCTCGGCGAGGTGCCAATCGACCGGCTCGTCGAGGGAGTCGTACGAGGGCTCCGGCTCCACCCGCGCCGGCTGCCCGCCGAGGCGCTCGGGCCGGTCCGAGGCGTCCTGCGCGTGCGCGCCGGCGCCGGCGAGCAGGGGGGTGACAAGAACAATCAGCGTGCGGCGTGCGTCCATGCGTGTGGCTCCACGAATGCCTGTTCGCGCAGCATACACGCCCGCCACCACGCGCAGAAATGGCCCCGGCAGGATTCGAACCTGCGACCGTGCCGATTATGAGTCGGACGCTCTAACCGCTGAGCTACGGGGCCGGCGCCCGCCTCACTTCACGAACAGCAGCTCGCGATAGGTGGGCAGGGGCCAGAAATCATCGCTCGCGCCGGCCTCGATGCGGTCGCCGAGCGTCCGCAGCAGCGCCATCGCGGGCTTCACCTCGGCGGCGAGGTACTCCGCGTGCGCCCGCGGCTCGTGGGGCGCCTTCGCGACCGTCGCCGCCGCGAGCGCATCCGTCGCACCGCGGAACTCCGTCACCAGGTTCACCCACTCGCGAAGCATCTTGGTCTGCTCCGGCGAGTCGACGCCCGCCTGCTTCGCCGCCGTGATCGCCTCGGCCAGACGCGTCTGGTGCTGCAACGCCGCGGGCAGAATCTGGCGAAGCCCCATGTGCACCATCGTCTCGGCCTCGATCAGGATCTGCTTGACATACTTCTCGTAGAAGATCCGCTGCCGGCTCGTCAGCTCCGGCTTCGTCAGCACCTTGAAGCGGTGGAACATCTGCGCAACGCCGTCGCGCGACCACGCGCTCAGCGCAGACACAGAATCCGGAAGGATCGGCAGCCCGCGCCGTTCGGCCTCCTGCTTCCATTCCGCCGAGTAGTTGTCGCCATCGAAGAGCACCCGCTTGTGCTGCTTGACCACCTTCTTCAGCACCGCGCTCACGGCGCTGCGCGTCTTCGCCGCCGTCGGCTTTGCGCCCGCAGCTGCCTCGATCTCGCCGGCCATCCAGTCGAGGCTCTCGGCCACCATCGTGTTGAGCACCGTGTTTGGCCACGCCACCGATGCGCTCGATCCCACCGCGCGGAACTCGAACTTGTTCCCCGTGAACGCGAACGGGCTCGTCCGGTTCCGATCGCCCGCGTGACGCGGGATCTGCGGCAGCGTCTTCGCGCCAAGATCCAGCGCCCCGCCCTTTTTCGTGCTCGTGGGCTTGCCGGTCTCCAGCTGGTTCACGATGTCCGTGAGCATGTCGCCCAGGAAAATCGAGATGATCGCCGGCGGCGCCTCGTTCGCCCCCAACCGGTGATCGTTCCCCGCGTCCGCCACGCTTGCGCGCAGCAGGTCGCCGTGCAGGTCCACGGCGCGGATCACCGCGCACAGGAACGTCAGGAACACGAGATTCGAGTGCGTCTCCTCGCGCGGGTCCAGCAGGTTCACGCCCGTGTCCGTCGCCAGCGCCCAGTTGTTGTGCTTGCCCGAGCCATTCACCCCGGCGAAGGGCTTCTCGTGCAGCAGCGCCCGCAGCCCGAAGCGCGGCGCGATCCGCTCGATCCACTCCATCACCAGCATCTGGTGATCGGTCGCGACGTTCGCGCTCTCGTACATCGCCGCGATCTCGAACTGCCCCGGCGCCACCTCGTTGTGACGCGTCTTCACCGGCACGCCCAGCGCATACAGCGCCCGGTCGAGCTCGCTCATAAACCCCAGCACGCGCGGCGGGATCGATCCGAAATAGTGGTCCTCCAGCTGCTGATCCTTCGGCGGACGCGCTCCGAAGACCGTCCGCCCGCACATCTGCAGGTCCGGACGCGCGTTGAAGAACTTCTCATCAACGAGGAAGTACTCCTGCTCCGGCCCGAGCGTCGTCTGCACACGCGACACCCCGTCCGCTTCGCCGAGCAGATGCAGCATCCGCAGCGCCTGCTCGCTGAGCGCATCGATCGAGCGCAGCAGGGGGGTCTTCATGTCCAGCGCCTCGCCGGTCCACGACACGAAGGCCGTCGGGATGCACAGCGTCACGCTGTTGATGCCGCGATGCAGGAACACCGGGCTCGTCGCGTCCCAAGCTGTGTACCCACGCGCCTCGAAGGTCGCCCGCACACCGCCCGAGGGAAAGCTCGACGCGTCCGGCTCGCCCTGCACCAGCTGCTCGCCGCTGAACTCCAGCACCGCGCCGCCCGAGCCGTCCGGGCTCACGAACGAGTCGTGCTTCTCCGCCGTCAGGCCGGTGAGCGGGTGGAACCAGTGCGTGTAGTGCGTCGCGCCATTCTCGATCGCCCAGTCCTTCATCGCGTTGGCGACCGTGTCCGCCAGCCCCGGATCCAGCGGCTCGCCCATGTGGATCGTCCGCTGCACCGCCTTGAAGACGTCCTTCGGCAGACGGGCGCGCATCATCCGCTCGCTGAAGACATCCCGGCCATACACGGCCGTCGGGTCATGGGTCACCGTCTCCGGGCGGGCGCCTTCGGTCCAGTGCCCGTTGGCGACCGAGGGACCGGGCTGGCGGGGCGTGGCTCGACTCATAGGGACTCCGTTCCCGCGGCCACCGCCGCGGCTGAGGCGAACAGATGAAGGGGGCGAGTTCGCCCGTATTGTCCGCACGCCGGCCACGCTGACAAGGGCGCGGACCCCGTCAGTCCAAATCGAACAGCGCGTTGTCGTCCGTTTCCCCCGTCCACCCCAGCCCGGACGCGCCCGCGTCCAGTCGGCTCGACCACCCCGCCCACGACCAGGTCATCGCCTCGCTCGACACATGCCCGTCCAGCCAGCCCACCGTCGCCCGGCCATCCGCCGATGCCCCGTGCCGGAAGTGCATCGATGGATCCGGCCGGAACTCTGGGGCGTCCGGCCAGAATCGGGGCTCCAGGAACGAGTACTCGATCAATCGGTCCCGACCCGTGAACGCCGAATCCGCGAACGCGATCGTCCGTGCGGGCTCGACCACCCGCGCACTTCGTGCTCCGACCTCGTCGGTCCGCACCTGCCACACGCCAGCGATACGCACACGATCCACGCCGACGAAGGCGTTGTTGTAGCCGTAGCCCCCCGCGCCAGCCTCGAATCCCAGCCCGGCCTCGGCGAGTTCCTCCAGCGTCCCCGCGAACGTGGGGCACGCGCGTAGCGCCGCGCTCGCGCCGCTCCCGGCCATGTACGGCGTCAGGGCGCCGCGCGCCGGGTCGAATGCCTCACCCGTCGAATCTCGCGCTCCGTGCCAGCGCGCGAGGTTCTCTGTTGCGATCCGCGCCGCCCCCGCCACGAATCGCCCGTCGTGGTCCCGCGCGTAGTACAGGTTCGCCAGCGTGACCTGTCGCACATTCGACGCGCACGCCGCGCTCCGCGCCGCCTCCCGCGCGCCCGCCCGCGACGGCGCGAGCAGACCGAGCCGCACCGACACGATGCCCAGCACGCTGAGGAGCTCGACGAGCGTCATCCCGCGATGTCGCACCGCTCGCCTCATCCCCACGCCCCCAGCAGCAGCCCGAGGTCCGCGCCATCGACCACGCCGTCGCCGTTCAGGTCCGCCCCGACCGCCGCCGTGCCCCACGCGCCAAGCAGCAGCCCGAGATCCGCGCCGTCCACCACATCGTCCCCATTGAGGTCGCCCAGCGCCCGCACATCGGCGACGCCCCCGATTTCCGGCGACGCCTCGCCGAAGGGACCGCGCAGCGCCGCGACGCCCGCGCTGATGCGCAGAAAGTCGAATCGATCGAGCCCCGCCGGCGCACCGGTGGCCGGGTCCACCGCCCACGCGATGTCGAACGCATCGCCGCCGGCGCTCCGCGCATCGACACCCACCGTCAGGGGGTCATCCGGACGCGTGTAGAAGTCCGCCGGCGTGATGCCGGGGTCGTCCTCCGGATCGCCAAGGCTGTCATCCCCCGGCGAGCCGTCCGCGCCCGAGAGGTCGCCGAGCAGCAGCGTCGGCGAGCACTCGCCGTACCCCCAATGCACCTCCACCGTCGCGCCCGCGCCCTGCGGGTGGTCGAGCACGAGCGGGTCGAAGGCGCCCGGCAGGTCGTACCCCGTCGTCGCGTACGCACTCGGCGCCCCCGCCGGATACCACGCCAGGTTCGCCGGTGCGGTGGCGGTCCCCGCATCGTCGTCCCATTGCGCCGTCGCGAGCGCATCCGCCGGAACCGCAGGCAGGCTCGACCCCCGGATCACGAACCACGCGTCATCAGCGAGCCCGTTGCCGTTTGCATCGACGCTGATCTCGAGCACCGCCGCCTCCGCCATCCGCAGCGTCGGGTCCCCGAACTGCCAGAAGGCGTTGCCGAAGACGATGCAGTCGAGCCCCATCGGGTTGCGCGGGTCATCGAACACCGGCGCATCGAAGCCCAGCGTGATCGACCCGCCGAAGCCGCCCAGCGTCACCACCTTCGTGTTGTCCTGCTGGCGCGTGCCGCCGCCGACCGGCGCGCCGAGTGCACGAGCAGGATCGTTGAAGACCGCGCTGTTGACGAACTGCCCCGGCGCCGGCGTGTAGTCCAGCACGCGCGTCGCGAAGTCCCCGGCGCGCGCCGCCTCCTCCAGCGCCTGCGCAGCCAGGGGACCCGCGACCACGCAGGCGATCACCGTGCGCTTACGCGGCACGCCGGCGCCCTCCCACCAGGAGAAGCCCGCCGACCAGCGCGAACCCCGCCCCCGGCGCCGGGATCGTCGCGAACCACGACGCCCCGTCGATCGCGACGAGTTCTCCCGTCGCCGCGTTGTAGACCAGGTCATAGAACGCCCCGCCGGAGCCCACCGGGTCCAGCATCCGCACGCTCGAGGCATCGACCAGGCTGAACGCCCCCAGCCCCGCAAGCGCATCGGCGACCGCCTCCGCCGCGACGACGCCGAGGTAGCCGAAGTCGCCATCCCCGAAGTCACCGCCGCCGACGAAAAGGTTGCCCGCGCCGTCGAACGCCAGCCCCGACGCCGAGAGCATCTCGCCGACCAGCACGCCGCCGCTCTCGAAATCCACCGCGCCCGCGCCGTCCCACGCCGCCGAGGAGAACGCCCGGATCGCCCCCGTCGCGCTGCCCGCGCCGGATGCAAAGCCGTTGCCCGTGTACAGGTTCCCGAACGCGTCGAACGCGATGCCGCTGCTGGCGCCCTCGATGCCGCTGACGATCGTGCGCACACTCGTCGCGCCGGTCACATCGAGCAGGTCCACCCGCGCCGGCGAGCCGAAGTCGCCCGCCGTCAGCGCGAGGCGCGTGTTGTCCGCCCACGCCGCCTCGTAGTGCTGCACATCGAACGCGCTCGCGTTCGAGCCATCGATCACCGCGCCCCCGCCGGCCAGCAGCGCCGTGTCGAAGACCACCACTGGGCGCGTCGCGCCCGCGCCGAAGTCGTACCCCGCGCCCAGCGCGATGCGCGAGCCGTCCGGGCTCACGCTCAGGAACGCCGGGTCCGTCCCGCCGCCGACGAGCGCAGAATCCAGCGTCGCCGCGAGCGTGAACTGCCCCGTCCCGACGCCGGTCTCGACATACACGCCCAGCCCCGTCGCCGCGACGAGCCGCCCGTCCGCGAGCGCGGCGCCCTTCGAGTTGAACGACCCCGGCGCCACCGCCGGCGCATCGATCCCGCGCCACGCGTTGCCGTAGGTCCCGAACGAGCCCGCGCCCTGCGCAGAGCCATACCACGCGACGCTCACCGCCGCGCACGCCAATGCGAATCCCCTGGGCATGTCGCCCACCCTTCGTGTTCGCTCCGAATCGCGCGGAGCGGCCCCCTGAGGCTTGTGAGCCCGCGCGGGGTGTGCCGAGGTGGGGGGAGACGCGGGGAGCGCGCGACGCCGCACCGTCGGCGCCCGGGGTCGCGCGGGCGGTCCGTACGCTGTCGAGGGCAGGTCTTCCGGCTCCGAGCGATCCGTCGAGCCCCGGCCTTCCCGCCCCGCACGAAGCAGGGCAGTGACCGTCAATGGGGCTCGCGGCGTGTGCCCGTTACGGCGGCGCGTCCGCGGCGGCTTCTCACCGCACTTCCCTTTTCAGCCTCGGCCGCGCATCCCGCGCGGCTCCGGCCACCATCGACACCCGCAAGGTAGCAGCGGCCTCGCGACCGTCAAGCCGGGTCAGCGCCACGATTGGACCACCGGTGCGCCGAGTCGGTATACCGGAACCCCGAAGGAGGCCCGCATGCTCGCACCGCTGTTCCGCCGCGCCCGATGCCTCGCGATCGCCGCCGTCGCCCTGCCCGGCGCGGGCGCGCTCGCGCAGCCCGACGAGGTGACGCTCGAACTGATCATGTCCGACCCGGACTGGATCGGGAACGCTCCCGAAGGCGTCTACTGGGCCGACGATGCCGGCAGCCTCTTCTACTTCCAGAAGCGCGAGGGCTCGCAGCTGCGCGACCTCTACGAGGCCACGCTCGACGGACGCATCCGCCTCGTCCCCGACGAGGAGCGCGCGACCGTCGATGTCCGCACCGGCGACTGGTCGAGCGACCGCACGAAGAAGGTCTACGAGCGCGAGGGCGACCTCTACCTCAAGGACCTCGCCACTGGCGAAATCCGCCAGCTCACGCGCACCAACGGGCGCGAGGCGAACCCCGTCTTCCTCGCCGGCGACGGGCGCATCGCCTACAGCCGCGACCGCGAGACCTTCATCCGCGACCTCGACACCGGCCTCGAGTTCCAGCCCGCCGACCTTCGCTTCGACAAGGACCCGGAGGTGAAGCGCGCCGAAGACGAGAAGAAGGAGGGCTACCTCGAGGACCAGCAGGAGCGCCTCTTCGAGATCATCCGCCTCCGCGACCAGCGCGAGGCCGAGCGGCGCGAGCGCGAGGAGGAGCTCCGCAAGGCCGACCCCAAGCGCGCCCCCGAGCCCTGGTGGATGGGCGACAAGCACGAGCTCGCCGGCATCGAGCTCTCGCCCACCGGCTCGCACATGCTCGTCACCATGCGCCCCAAGGGCGTCAAGGACGGCAAGAACGACAACATGCCCGTGTGGGTCACCGAGACCGGCTATGTCGTCAACCGCTCCGTGCGCGAACTCGTCGGCGCCGGCGAGCGCGCCGCGATGAGCGCGACGCTGCTCAACCTCGACACGCGCGAGCGCACCGACATCGACCTCGCGCAGCTCCCGATGATCGCCGACGACCCCCTCGCCGACCTCCGCAAGGCCGCCGAGGAGCGCAAGAAGGCGAAGCAGGACAAGCCGGCCGAGG
>JBICHM010000154.1:0-9610 GCA_043101835.1 Phycisphaerales bacterium
CCCCCGGTGCTGATCAGCCTGCCGTTCAAGCTGCTGCTCTTCGTGCTGGTGGACGGCTGGCAGCTGATCGTGGGGGCGCTGCTCATGAGTTTCGAGCAGCCCGAGACGGCGGCGCGACTGTCGGCGGTCGCGGCGGGCGGCGGGTGAACGGGGTGGGGGTAGGCGATGCCGATCGATGAGACGATGCTCGACGCCGTGCGCGTGGCGTTGATGACCGCGATCAAGATCGCCGCGCCGATGCTCGCGGCGGGTGTGGCGATCGGACTGCTGATCAGCATCGTGCAGTCGATCACCAGCATCCAGGACCAGACGCTCACCTTTGTGCCGAAGATCTTCGTAATGCTCGCCGTCGCCGTCGTGCTGCTGTCGTGGCTCGCTGCGCGCCTCGCCGCGTTCGCCGCCGAGATGTTCGACCTCACCGCGCTCCTGCGCAGCTAGGCGCCCCGTCCCCATGCCCGAGGAACTCAGCGCGCTGATGGCCTACGCACCGCCTTTCGCGGCCGTGCTTGCTCGCCTTGGCGGGCTGTTTATCTTCGCGCCGCTGCTCTCCGGCGCCATTCTGCCGGTGCGCCTGAAGGTCATGCTGCTGCTCGCGCTCGCGGCGTGCGTGTTCCCGATCGTCGATCACCAGCCGCTCACCGGCGTTCCGCTCGAGATGGCCACGATCGTGCCGATCATCGTCGCCGAGACGACGGTCGGCCTCGTCATCGGGCTGCTCATGCTGCTGCCGATCGCCGGTGTGCAGGTGGCCGGCGTGATGATGGGGCAGCAGATGGGCCTGTCGCTCGCGGATGTCATCGATCCCACCCTTGAATCGCAGGCCGACACGATCGGGCAGATGCTCTCGTTCCTGGCCTTCGGCGCGTACCTCGCGGCGGGCGGGCTGGAACTCGCCGTCGGCGGCGTCGTGACGACCTTCCACAACGTGCCGCTGGGGGCGCTCGCGGTGGGGGGTGAGGAGCCGCTGCGCCTGCTCGTCGGCCTGTTGACGGCGGGGTACGACCTGGCGACGCGCATCGCGGCGCCGGCGCTGTGCATCATCTTCGTGGAGTCGGTCGCGATGGCCTTCCTCATGAAGACCGCGCCGCAGCTGAACGTGCTGAGCGTCGGCTTTCCCATCCGCATCATGGCGGGGCTCACGGCGGTTCTGGCGAGCGTGATCTTCATCCACGAGGCGATCCGCCCCGATGTCAGCGGCGCGATCGAGACGGCGGTGCGGTGGGCGGCGTCGCTCGGACCGGCGGGAACCTAGGCAGGACACTCAGGCAGGCGGCGAAGGACCGATGGCCGAAGACCTTGGCGAAAAGACCGAAGACCCCACGCCGAAGCGCAGGAGCGAGGCGCGCGAGAAGGGGGATGTTGCGCGCAGCCAGGAGGTGTCCGCGGCGGTCATCCTTATCGCCGCGCTGCTCGTGCTGCTCATCTTCGGCGGGGGGCTGGCGGCGAGCATGGCCACGATCCTGCGCCGCACGCTGGCGCCCGATGTCGTCGGTGGGAACATCACCGCGGCGTCGCTCAGCGGCCCGACGCTCTTCTCGTTCTGGGAGACGGTGCGGATGGTCGCGCCGGTGACGCTGTTGCTGGCCGGCGCGGCGATCCTCTCGCAGATCGGGCAGTTCGGGCTGCTCTTCACGCTCAAGCCGCTCGCGCCGAAGCTGAACCGGCTCGACCCGATCAAGGGCGCATCGAAGTTCATCGACAAGAAGAAGATGATGAAGGGCGCGCTGGACACGGTGAAGTTCGCGTGCATCTTCCTGATCGTCGCCGCCGTGTGCGCTGCGCGCATGCCGATGATCGCCGCGCTCCCGAGCCTCACGATGGAGGGCGCGGTGGTGGTCTCCGGGCGGATCATGCTCGAGGTCACGCTCTGGCTGCTCGCGGTGATGCTTGTCATCGCGGTGATCGACTTCGTCTTCCAGCGCTGGCGCCACAAGGAGCAGCTGAAGATGACCAAGCAGGAGGTCAAGGACGAGCGCAAGAGCAGCGAGGGCGATCCGCAGGTCAAGCAGCGCCGGTTCAGCCTGTACCAGAAGCTCGTGCTGCAGCAGCTGCAGAGCGCCGTGCCGCGCGCGGATGTGATCGTCACCAACCCCACGCACTTCGCGGTGGCGCTCGCCTACGACGCCGAAAAGATGGGGGCGCCGCGTGTCGTCGCGAAGGGCGCCGATCATCTGGCCATCCGCATTCGCCTGCTCGCGGCGAGCCACGGCGTGCCCATCATCGAACGCCCGCCACTGGCGCGCGGGCTTTATTACGGCGTCGAGGTCGGGCGTGAAGTGCCCGTCGAGCACTACGAGGCGGTGGCCGAGGTGCTCGCGTATGTCTACCGGCTCGAGGGACGCGCCGCCTCCTGAGGCGGCTGAAGGAGACGACGAAGCGCGATGGCGGCGAAGATGCTCGACAGACCGGTGCCGAACTGGGCGCGATTCGTCGCGCGCCATCGCGGTCTGCTCGCGCCGATCGGGTTTATCTCGCTGCTGATCGTCATCATCGTCCCGCTGCCGCCGGTGGCGATGGACGTGCTCATCGCGCTGAATCTGTCACTGGCGGTCATCACGCTGCTGACGACGGTGTACATCAAGGATGTGCTCGAGTTCAGCGTCTTCCCCGCGCTGCTGCTCGGGGCGACGCTCTTTCGTCTGGTGCTGAACGTCGCCTCGACGCGGCTGATCCTCACGGCCGACGCCAACAGCCCGCAGGAGGCGATCGGTGTCGCCGGGCGCGTGATCAGCGCCTTCGGCACCTTCGTCGCCGGCGAGAGCCTTGTCGTCGGCGGCATCATCTTCCTCATCCTCGTCATTGTGCAGTTCGTGGTGATCACCAAGGGCGCCACGCGCATCAGCGAGGTCGCCGCCCGATTCACCCTCGATGCGCTGCCCGGCAAGCAGATGGCCATCGACGCCGACCTCAACGCCGGCATCATCAGTGAGAACGACGCGCGCACCCGGCGCGAGAAGATCCAGCGCGAGGCCGATTTCTTCGGCGCCATGGACGGCGCCAGCAAGTTCGTGCGCGGCGACGCCACCGCCGGCCTCATCATCACCGCGGTCAATATCCTCGGCGGCTTCGCGGTCGGCGCCATCGAGAAGGGCTGGAGCGTGCCCGAAACGCTCGCCGTCTTCACCAAGCTGACCATCGGCGACGGACTCGTCAGCCAGATCCCGTCGTTCATCCTCGCGATCGCCGCGGGTCTCATCGTCACCCGCTCGGGCTCCAAGGAGTCGCTGGGCGACGAGATGTCCAGCCAGTTGTCGAACCGCCCGGTGTCGCTGGCGATCGCGGCGGGCTTCCTCGCGGTGCTCGCCTTCACCCCGCTGCCGGCCGCGCCGCTGCTTGCGGTCAGTGGCGTCATGCTGCTGGTCGCCTACTTCATGAACTCCCAGGGGCGGGCCGATGCGCGCGCTGAGCAGCAGGAGAAGCAGCGCGAGCAGGCGGCGTCGCGCCCCGAGCCGCCGGCGGTCGACAAGCTCCTCAAGCTCGACACGATGGAGCTGGAGATCGGCTACGGCCTCGTTCCGCTGGTGGACGCCGGGCAGGGAGGCGACCTGCTCGACCGCATCGCTGCGACGCGCCGGCAACTGGCGGTCGAACTCGGCCTTGTCGTCCCGCCGGTTCGGATCCGCGACAACATGAGCCTCGAGCCGAATACCTACCGGGTGAAGATCCGCGGCGCCCCGGTCGATCAGGGCGACATCCTGCCCGGGCGCCTGCTCGCCATGGACGCGGGCGTCGCGACCGGCGCGATCGAGGGGCGCAAGACGCGCGAGCCGGCGTTCGGTCTCGACGCCTGGTGGATCGACCCCGGCCAGAAGGACCGCGCCGAGGCGCTCAACTACACCGTGGTCGATCCGACGAGCGTCCTGGCGACCCACCTGAGCGAGATCGTCAAACGCCACGCCGACGAGCTGCTGACGCGCGAGGAGGTGTCCAACATCGTCGAGCAGTTGAAGGAGCGCTGCCCCAAGCTGGTGGAGGAGACCATCCCCAACCTCGTGAAGCTGGGCGACCTGCAGAAGGTGCTGCAGGCGCTGCTGCGCGAGCGGGTGCCGATCCGCGACATGGAGACGGTGCTTGAGGTGCTCGCCGACTGGGGCCCACGGACGAAGGACAGCGAGGTGCTCGTCGAGTACGTCCGCAACGGGCTGCGCCGGACGATCTGCCAGCTGCACGCCGTGCCGGGGGAGCCGGGGCCCGACGGGCGCCCGAAGCCGGAGCGGATTGTCTGCGTGACGCTCGACCCCGGGCTCGAGGACCTCATCAACGGCTACATCGATCGCAGCGGATCGGCCACGTCGTTCAGCATGCCGGCGCGCGCGGCCAACGCGGTGGCGCGACAGGTGATCGAGGCGCTCCAGCCGGTCATGAACGCGGGGCATCAGCCGGTGGTGCTGGCCAGCCCGCAGGTGCGCGCGGTCGTGCGCCAGATCCTCGAGCCACATCTGCCGCAGGCGTCGGTGCTGGGGTACAACGAAATCATGCCCAGCATCGAGGTGGAGTCGATGGCGCTGGTGTCGGCGCCGACGGGGGAAGGGGCGGTGACGGCGGCGTGAAGTTGGGGTTCACAAACTTTCCGCTGGACAGCGACGCCCCGAGGCGGTACACACCGCACTTCGGCGCGTGCGTTTCAGGCGCGTCGGAGACGCGACCCGGCGCCGGCAGGAGGCTGGCCAAACGGGAGCCACGGAGGGCGGCGTGACGCTGAAGACTTACAGAGCGGCCTCCATCGCCGATGCGCTCAGCCAGATCAAGCGAGATCTGGGCGCTGATGCGGTCATCCTGCACACACGCACCTTCAAGAACGGCGGGTTCCTCGGCTTCCGCGCCCGGCCGATGGTCGAGATCACGGCCTCGAGCGGGGTGAATGTCGTCAACCCGCTCGCGCGGCGCCCCAAGGCGCCCGCGCCGCGAAAGCCCAGCGCCATGCTCAGGCGCGCCTACGGCGTGCCGGACGACGCCCCGCTCGATACGCCGCCGGTCGAGAGCGCCGCGACGCGCGAGCCCGCGCCAACCCCCATCGCCGTCGCCGAGCCCGCCCCGGAGGCGCCGATGCCCCAGGCCGAGCCAGGCGCACTGCCGACAGCGCAGCCAGTCCGCGCTCGTAGTGTGCCGGCGTGCGAGGTGACGCCCGTGGCGGTCGCGGACTCGGCCCTTTCGCTGCAGATGAGCGATGAGATTGCGTCCATCAAGCGACTCGTCGGCCAGGTGCTGCAGAAGAGCAGGGGGGGCGCCGCGCAGCCGACGATGCCCGAGTGCCTGTTCGAGCGGTACCTGAAGCTGATCGAATCCGAGGTCGCGGCGGACATCGCCGATGAGGTCGTCGGGCGTGTCCGGGACGAGTTGTCGTTCGACGAACTCAACAACGACGCCGTCGAGCATGAGACGGTGCTGCGCCGCCTCTCGGCGTACGTGCCTGTCTGCGACGAGGCGCCGCGCCCCGGACGCTGCGCCGATGGGCGCCCGCTGACGATCGCCCTCGTCGGGCCCACCGGCGTCGGGAAGACCACCACGATCGCAAAGCTCGCGGCCACCTACCGCTTGCGCTACAACCGCAAGGTGGGCCTGCTCACTTGCGACACCTACCGAATCGCGGCTGTCGATCAGCTCCGCACCTACGCGAACATCATGGGCGTCCCGCTTCGGGTCGCCCAGTCGGCGGCGGAGGTCGAGGCGGCCTGCGAGGCCTTCGCCGATTTCGACGCCGTGTTGATCGACACCGCCGGACGCAGCCAGCACGACGCGCCCCGTCTCGACGAACTGCGGGCCCTGCTCGAGGCCGCGCGGCCCCACGAGACGCACCTGGTGCTCTCCGGCGCCGCCAGCGAGAGCGTCCTGCTGAAGGCGGCGGAGCGCTTCCGCCCGCTGGGTCCGAATCGCGTTATCTTCACGAAGCTCGACGAGACGGTGTCCTTCGGCGTGCTGGTGAATGCAGCCCGCCGCATCGGCGCCGGTTTGTCGTTCGTGACGACCGGGCAGGAAGTGCCCGACCACATCGAGCCGGGGCGCGCCGATCGTCTGGCGCGTCTCGTTCTCGACGGAGGGTTCGCGCGGTGACGACGCAGACCAGCCACGCCTCGGCGGTCGCCGAAGACCAGGCGTCGCACCTGCGCGCGCTCTTTGCGCAGTCCGGCACGCGTGAGCGCGCGCCCGAGACGCGCCAGCGCCGTCATGAGCCCTCGCAGGACGCGCGAGCCGCCGCCGCGCCCAGCGCGCCGCCCGCCTGGCCGCTTGCGCGCACCGGGTCGCCGGCGATCGTCGCGATCGCCTCGGGCAAGGGCGGCGTCGGCAAGACGAGCCTGTGCGTGAATCTCGCCGCGGCCATGGCGCTGCGCGGGCGTCGCGTCACGCTGCTCGACGGCGACCTTGGCCTCGCCAACGCGGATGTGCTCTGCGGCGTGAAGGTCGCCAACCACCTGGGGCACCTGCTCGCCGGGCGGCGCACTTTGCAGGAGATCCTCGTTCCGGCGCCGGGCGGGTTTCGCCTGCTGCCGGGGGCGAGCGGGCTCGCGGCGATCGCACAGGCCGCGGAGGAACGCCCCGCGTCACTGCTCAAGCGGCTCGCGCCGCTCGAGCGCGACACCGACGTGCTGATCATCGACTGCGGCGCCGGCATCTCGAAGGCTGTGCGATCATTCCTCTACGCCGCGGACGCGCCGATCGTCGTCACCACGCCCGAGCCGACCTCGATCACCGACGCCTACGCGATGCTCAAGCTCACGCTCGCCGACCGGCGCCGCCAGGGCGCGGTTGCGCGGTCCCCCTGGCTGATCGTGAACAACGCAAAGAACGAACGTGAAGCGTTCGGCGTGCATCGGCGCATCGCAACGGTGTGCGAACGCTTCGTGGGCGAGGCGCCGGCGCTCGCGGGCTGGGCGCCGACGGACGCCGTCGTTCGCAACGCGGTGTACGCCCGAACACCGTTCGTGGTGGGGGAGCCGACAAGCCGCGCAACCCGCGCTGTGCGCGAGATCGCCGATCATCTCGCTGATCGGCTGCGTCTGAGCCAGACGCCCGAGAAGTCGGGGCGCGGCCCGATTGCCCGACTGCTGGACGCCCTGCGCTCCTGATAACGCGGTCGGACCTGCGAGAAATTTTTCAAGCGGATTGAAGCCGGAGCGCCGGCGTGCCGATGCACAGAGGCTCAAGCTTCGAGTCGATCGATGCGCGCACGCGGGAGTCGCCGTTGACGCAGACGGATGTTCCAAAGCTCTTCGCCGGATGCAGTGGCCTGGCCGCCTTCGCGATCGCGATCATCGTCGGCCTCGCCGCCGACAACCCGACCGACACGATTCTTCTGCGCGCCGTCGTGAGCATGACGGCGTGCTTCTTCCTTGGATCACTGCTCGGCGTCGCGGCCGAGGCGGCGCTGCGCGAAACGACGCGCGCGCGCCTTGCGTCCGAAGTCGAGGCGCCGTCGGCCGAGCGGCCGAACGAGCCACAGAATATTTAGCGGATTTTCGACAGCGGAGGCTGTCTTTTTCGGACCCGTCGGTATAGTGAACGCCAACTAAAGGCTGCCCAGGGACGGGCGCCCGGTCCGACAACGCGGCTGACTCACTTCCGAGACAGCCCGTTTCGTGCAACCCGGTCCGCGTGATGGTCAAGGAGCCGACCATGCCGAGCACGAAGTCACAGCCCAAGTCTGTTTCCACCAAGAAGAAATCGTCGCGCGCCGGCGGAAAGAAGTCCGCTGCGCCCACCGATCCGGCCGCGCTCTCGCCGGCCGAGCTCGAGGCGATGAACATCGTGGATGTCTGGAAGGTCTACCAGGTGGACCGGCCCCAGAACATCCGCAACTTCTTCATGGAGCGCTTCCTCCCGCTCGTGCGATACAACGCCGAGCGCATCTACGCTCGTCTGCCCGACGAGGTGGATATTGAGGACCTCATGTCCGCCGGCCTCTTCGGCCTGATGGACGCCATCGACGCGTTCGACCTCGAACGCGGCGTGAAGTTCGAGACCTACTGTGCGCCGCGCATCCGTGGCGCCATCCTCGACGAACTCCGCTCGATGGACTGGGTTCCCCGTCTTGTTCGTCATCGCACCGCGAAGGTCGATCAGGCCCGCACCAGCCTCACCGCCACGCTCGGGCGCAAGCCGACGAGCGACGAGATCGCCAAGCGACTCGGCGTTGACGAGGAGGAGTATCGCAAGCTCGAGCGCGACTCCTCCGCGGTCGGCCTCGTCTCGCTGAACCGGCGCTGCCGCCAGTCCGACGGCAGCCGCGAACTGCGCGAGATCGACGTCATCAATGACGAGACGCAGAGCGACCCGCTCACCGAGACGCAGCGTCGCGACCTGCGCGACCTGATCACGAAGGGCCTCAGCCGCGCCGAGCGCCTCATCGTCATCCTCTACTACTACGAGCAGATGACCATGAAGGAGATCGGCGCCACCCTCGACCTCTCCGAGTCGCGCGTCAGCCAGATGCATTCGAGCATCCTGCTCCGCCTCAAGGCGCAGATGCAGCACCGCGAGCGCGAGTTCGAGGAAGTCGGCGGCTGACCCAGCCCCGCTCCGTACGCAGGCCGGCCCGGACCGTTCCCACGCGTCGATCGCGACGGGGAGCGATCCGGGCCGGCTGTCGTCTGCGCCCGCGCGGTATCGTGTCGCCATGCCCGATCCGCAGCAGCCAGTCCACGCGTGCATCGCCCTCGGCGCCAACCTCGGCGACCGCGACGCCACCATCCACCGCGCACTCGACGCCATCGGCCGGACGCCCGGCGTGCGCGTGCTCCGCGTCAGCGCCCTGCACCAGACCGACGCCGTCACGCTCCCCGGCGCCCCCGCGCAGCCCGCCTATCGCAACGGCGCGGCAGTCATCGAGACGACGCTCGACGCCGGCGATCTTCTCGAGTCCCTGCTCTCGATCGAACGCGCCCTTGGGCGCGACCGGACGGGCGCCGATCGCTGGTCGGCGCGAACCATCGATCTCGACCTGCTCTTCTACGCCGACCGCATCATCGACGAGCCGGGGCTGCGCGTGCCGCACCCGCGCCTCCATGAACGCCGGTTCGTGCTCGCGCCCCTCGCAGAGGTCGCGCCGGACTGGCGCCACCCTGAGCGGAACCAGACCGTGCGCGCCATGCTGCAGGCGCTCGACAGGAGCAGGCCGGTTCGACGCTCGCCGGCGCTTGCCGTAATCACGGCGATCGGCCTGCTCGCGGGGGCGCACGGCGTCTTCGCCCAGGGCGGACCGGTGCGCGAGCCCGACGCCACGCGCGAGCCGGACGGCGGCGACATCGTGTCGCCCGCGACTGCGCTCGCGCAGGTGCGCGACGCCTATCTCGCGGGTCCGGTCGGCGAGCGGATCGAACTCGTCGCCCGGTCGAGCGGGCAGGTGCAGCGCGACCGTCTCACACTCCGCATGGCGGCAGGCGCGATCCGAATCGATCTCGACGGCCTCACCGCGCAGGTAACCGACGATGCGATCACGATTGCGCACGCGACCTCTGGGCGGGCCCATCGTGTCGACGGCGCGCCGCAGGAGGATCGGTTCGCGCTGCTGGAGCGCGCGCTGCCGCCGCTGCCGCTTCCGCAGCTGACGATCGCGCGTCGCGGCGCGGGGGCGACGGCGCGGGGCGCCCTGTGCCGCGACCACCGCGGGGTCAGC
>JBICHM010000155.1:0-2934 GCA_043101835.1 Phycisphaerales bacterium
GCCCAGCAGCATGCACGCCTCGTTGAATGACAGGCCCCCGGGCACAGGCGTGCCGGTGCCGGGGCAGAGGCCGGGGTCGAGGCCGTCGATGTCGAAGGAGATGTAGACGCGTTCGGGCAGCGCTTCGATGGCCTCGGCGCAGAGGGCGGCGTAGCGGTCGCCCCGGTCCATGCGCATGCGCCAGTTGAGGTCGAAGTGCGCCATCACGCGCCCGGCGGAGTTGTCAGCGCTGTCGCTCTCGCCTTTGCCGTAGTCGCGGATGCCCACCATCACGAGGCGCTCGAGATTCGGGATCTCGCGCAGCGCGTTGTGCATGATCGACGCGTGCGACCAGGTGAAGCCCTCGAAGGCGTCGCGCAGGTCCATGTGGGCGTCGATCTGGAGGATGCCGAAGCCCTCGCCGGCGCAGGCCTCGGCGCAGGCGCGCATGGCGCCGAGGGGCGTCGAGTGGTCGCCCCCGACGAGGCCGGGGATCTTCCCGGCGTCGAGGATGGCCTTCGTGCGCTCGTACACGAACGCGTTCATCCGCGTGCTCGCGGCGTCCACTGCGCCGATGGCGCGTTCGTCATCGGGATCGCCTGGCTCGGCGCCGCCCTTCTCGATGATGGGTTTCGCCAGGTCGCGCGCCGCGGCGCTGTCGCGCGCGATGGCCTCGTCGGGCTCGAGCATGTGGATGCCGCGCGCGTAGACGGGGCCGAACTGGTGGTCGTAGAGATCCACCTGGGCGCTGGCGGCGCGGATGGCCTCGGGGCCGTGCGCGGCCCCGCCGCCGTAGGAGGTCGTGGCGTCGAAGGGGACCGGGAGGAGGACCACCTGCGCCTCGGCCTCCGTGTGCGGGAGGCCGTAGACGCCGGATCCGGGCTTGGCTGCTGCGTCGGGGTCGAAGGTCATAGGGCCGATTCTACGGGCGGGCGCCGCTGCGCTCGCGCCGCGTGCGCGGGTATGCTGCGCGTGTGAAGTACGGCGTGGTGATACTCGGGGGCGCGGCCGACGAGCCGCTCGACGAACTCGGCGGTCGCACGGCGCTTGAGGCGGCGGAGACGCCGACGCTCGACGCGGTGGCGCGCGCCGGGCGTGTGGGCGCGGCGGTCACGACGCCGCCGGAGCGGGCGCCGAGCTCGGAGATCGCGCTGACAGCGCTGCTGGGCTTCGATCCGATCGAGGTCGGCGCGGCGCGTGGGCCGATCGAGGCGCTGGGAATGGGGGTGGATCTCGCCCCGGATGAAGCTGCGTGCCGGTGCAGCCTCGTGACGGTGGGGGTTGATCCTGACGCGGACGAGGGCGTGCTGCTGAATCACGCGACGCCGGGGCTGACGACGCCCGAAGCGCGGGCGCTCTTCGAGGCGGTCGAGCAGGCGTGGCGGATGGAGGCGCCGGAGGATTCGCTGTCGCTTCGCCTGGTGACGGGCGCGGGGCACCGGGCGGTGCTGATCGATTCGAGCGGGCGGGCGCTCGGGGGCGTCGAGACCTGGGCGCCGCACGAGGTGATCCGTCGCCCGTGGGATCGCGTGGCGCCCGAGGGGGAACACGGGACATGGCTGCGCCGGCTGATGGCGATCTCCTTCGACGCGCTGCGTGACCATGAGGTGAACCGGGCGCGCCGGGAGAACGGTCTGCAGCCGGCGACGATGCTGTGGCTGTGGGGCCTGGGCCGGGCGCCGCGCAAGCGGACGTTCGAGGAGGCCTACGGCCTGCGCGCGGCGATGGTGACGGGGCGCGCCGTTGGCGCGGGCGTCGCGCGGGCGCTGGGCATCGATCGCATCCCGGCGCCGGGGCTGACGCCGGGGGACGACACCGATTACGCGGCGATGGGCGAGGCGGCCTCGGCGGCGCTCGATCGATACGACGTGGTGATCGTCGACGCCAGCGCGCCCGACGCGGCGGCGCACCGGGCGGACCCGGTCGGCAAGGCGGAGGCGCTCGAGGCGATCGATCGCGAGGTGATCGCGCCGTTGCGCGACCGGCTGGCGACCTTCGGCGATGCGGAGGCTTCGCCTGTCGACGATCCGAGCCTCGGCTGGCGCCTGCTGGTGACGGTCGATCACGCGACGAGCGCGAAGACCGGCGAGCATCTCGACCGGCCGGCGCCCTTCGCGCTCGCCGGGGCGTGGGTGCGGAGCGTTGTCGAGCGCACCTGCACGGAGGCGGAGGCCGACGAGAGCGACCTGGTGGTCGATCCGGGCTTCGAACTGATGGAGTACGCGTTGTACTCAGCGCTGAAGAGCGCACAGCGCACGCGCCGGCAGCGCCAGCGCGCCGCGGCCGATGCGCCGGGCGACGGGGAAGGCTCATGAGCGACGAACGACCGCGCGAGGACGCGCCGCAGGACGAGGGCGACCACATCCCGGTCGAACCGGCGAAGCGCGACCCGAAGGCCAAGATCACCAGGCAGAGCCTGCTCGACCTCGGGAAGGACGAGCCGGACCGCTGCCCGTCCTGCGCCGCCGAACTGCCCGACAAGAACGCCACGCTCTGTCTTCAGTGCGGATACGACCTCAAGGCCAACAAGAAGCTCCGCACGAAGGTGGGCGCCGAGGAAGTCGAGGAGGCGCCGGGCGACTTCAGCCAGGCTGGCGTCATCCCCTGGCAGGCGACGCTCGGGCTCGGAATGGCGGCGATCGTTGGGGCCGCGGCCCTGGCATTCACCAACAGCGACGCCAGCGCGCTGCGCGAGTCGCTGCGCGTCGCGGTGCACGCGCTCGTGCATGTGGGGCTGGGCGTGGTCGCGGCGATCGTGACGGCGCTCTTCCTGCAGCAGAAGTTCGGCAAGGTGGAGTTTGCCGTGGGGCGCATGGCGCTCGCGGTGGGGCTCTTCTTCCTCTCGCTGCAGGTGGGCGTGCTGCTCGGCGGCGGGCCGACGGCGCAGTGGATCGTCGGCGCCGGCCTCGGGGCGGCGTGCTACTACCTTGTGGTGTGGCGGATGTTCAGGACGAC
>JBICHM010000156.1:0-13536 GCA_043101835.1 Phycisphaerales bacterium
CTCGATGCCGGTGGGCGATGCGGCGACGATCGCCGTGGCGGTCTCCAACTCCGCGGCGATGCGGTCGGCGAGGGTGACGGCGTCGATGACCTGGCGCGTCGTTGAGTTCGCGCCGGGCGACGCGCGGCTCACAAGCGTAATCGCGCCGAACGCGCCCCCGAGCAAGATTGCGGTCGTGCCCATGGCGGCGACGAGCTCGACCAAAGAAAATGCCCGCCGCGCATGGATCGCGCGCCTGCCCATCACAATGACTCTCCGATTCCGAGCAGGTCGATGGTCGGTTGCGCGGGCAGTGCGTCGATCTCGGATCGAGTGAGCGACCGTGCCTCGGTCTTCCCGCTGGCCGCATCGACCGTGATGTTTCGGTAGAGGCCGCCGACGGAGATCACGATCGCGCCATCGCTGTCGAGGACGCCGAAGCCGTCGATTGCGAGCGCGTTGTCATCGCCGAACCAGACCAGGCGGATGTCGCCGTGATACGGAGGGTGCGCAAGGCGCACTTCGTAGTCGGCGGAGTCGGGGTCATCAAGCCCGGCGAGGCCGGTGATGGTGTAGCTGTCTGTCGCGGCGTCAAACCGGATCGTCCGGCCCTGTGCAAGGCTCCGGGAGGCGCCGATCGCGTAGGCGAGATCACTCTGAATCCGAAGGGTCGCGGCGGAGAGCCTGTGTCGGGCCGTGGCCGCGGCGTATCGCGGCATGGCGATGGCGGCGAATGCGCTAACGATCGCCAAAACGATCACGATCTCAACGAGGCTGAAAGCGCGGGTCGAGATCGAGTTGGTTGTTCGTGCGCGGTGATGCGTCACGGCGCCGCCCTTGTCCGGCCTCGCGGGGCCAATCAATAGTCGGTGTACAGCGTGCCGCTGGCGTCGGTGAGCGCGCCGGTGTTGGCGCTGATGTCGCCGGTGGTCTCGTTGTAGGTCCAGGCGGTCGTGCCGTCGGTGGCGTTCTTGACGGCGGTGAGGCCCTTCTGCGGGCCGACCTGGAGCGCGGGCGTTGCCTTGAGGTAGGGGCCATAGATGAAGGCGCCTCCCTTGGCGGCGTTGGTGTTGCCGTCGATGTCCGAGTACTGGGCGATCATCTGGTTCTCCCAGTCGGAGATCGTGGGGAACTTGCCGTTGTGCTCGGCTGCGTAGAGTTCGATCGCGTTGCGGAGGACGGCGAGGTCCGCTTTGAGGCGGGCGTCAACGGCGCCCTCGCTGGCGCGGCTCATGCGCGGGACGGCGATCGCGGCGAGAAGGCCGATGATCGCCACCACGATGATGAGCTCGATGAGGCTGAAGGCTCGGTTCGCACGCAGCGTTGTCATGGTCTTCATCACAGATGCTCCACGCTCGGTCGGGCGGTGAGGCCCGCAACTGGACGGTGTTCTGGAGATATCGACCGGAGCAGTCGCGGAGTCAAGCGTTGCCGGGGTTTCTGCCGAATCGGGAGAATTCCCCCGAGCACTATCGGACCGGTTCTTTGGATTCAGACGCTGTGGGCAGGTGCAGCGTCGCGATAAGGTCGCCCTTTCGGAAGACCGCTTCTCGCTCGGCGACGCGAAGGAGTGTGAAGCCACTGACCTCGGCGCCGATGCGCACGAACTCGCCGTTGACGATGGCGCCGGGATCGGCGGCGGAGAGCATGACGGAGGTCAGGCGGTGGCCGGTCTCGAAGGATGCGATGGCGACCGCATCCGGGTCGGCGGCTTCCTCAGCGCGCAGCCAGATGGGGCCGGGCGCAAAGGCGTCGCGTTTGTGGCCTGTGAGGGCGCGAAGGCGTTCGAGCGCGCGCGCGGCGTCAGCGAGTCCGTTGCCGTCGCCATCAGCGGCGCGCGGCGTCACGGGCCGCGCGGTTGTTGCAGGCGTGTCGGCCGGCGCCGCCTCGGCAACGGCTGCATCCGGCCGACCCGGGCCGATGAGCAGTTGATCAAGCGCGACGCCCACCGCAGCGAGGCCCAGCGCGATCAGCAGCCATTTGCGCTGCTTGTTCATCGTCATCGCGCTACCTCCGCGGCGTTCGCGCCGGCGATCGCAGGCGGTTGTGTGCACCAGACAAGCGTCGCGGCGGCGCGTGCCGTGTATTTCGGAGAGACGGACTCGCTGGCGAAGTCGAATCGCTCAACGACGATGTCGGGGCATTTCTCATGCACGAGATTGAGGAATGCCTGGAAGGACGGCGCATCACCCCGTCCTTCAATAATGATTCGGGTCACGCCGTAGACGCCGGCGCTCTGCGGCTGCCCGGGCCTCACGCCGTCGAGACGCAACCCGGCCTGCTCGGCGAGCGTGGTGAGCAGCGCAATGCGATGATTGAGGCGAAGCGGCGACTCAAGGACGATTCCTGCGCCCGTGGCCGCTGTCCGAGCTCGTTCGAGCGACTCGCGGGCGCGGCTCACCTCCTCCTCACGGGCGGCGAGTTCGTCCTGCCGCGCCTGCACGAGCGCATCGCGGGTCGAGGCGTCTGATTGCGCGGCCAGGAGCGGCGCAACGCCGAGCGGCCACACTGCGGCGCTGAGCAGCGCGACGGCGATCAAGCCGCCGCCGTCAGTTCGGAGACTCAGGCTTCGGCTGGTGACGCTCATCGAGCCACCTCTGCGCTGGGTGCGAGACGGCATCGCACGCGAAACTCGACGGCGTCGCGCGCAAGCACGGTGGCGCGCTTTGCTTCGATGAGCGTGACCTCGGTGAATACGCCGAGGGACTCGATGTCGAGGGTGAGCGTTGTGGCTGCGAGTGCGTCGGGCGCGTAGCCGGAGAGATCGATGGTGAACCCGGCGGCTCGGGCGCCATCGAGTCCATCCTGACCCGCAGGCTGGACGGCGCAGCGTTGCAGCACGATCGACTGATCAAGGCTGCTGTCGAATGCTTCGAGAAGGAGGCGCCACTCGGGACGCTCGCGCAGTGCTGCGGCGACCTCGAGCTGCGGCGCGAGTGAGGCGTGTTCAGCGTGGAGCAAGGCGATTTCAGATTCAATCGCCGCGATTCGCAGGCGAAGCCCGTCGGCAGCCGCCGAATGCGGGTGGCTCGCATTGCCGACGCCGAGGGCGATCAGCCCGGCGGAGATGCAGGCGTATCCAGCGAGCGCGGCGCGCCATCGTCGGGCGCGGCGGCGCAGGCGCTGGCGCCGACGCTCATCTGGACTGAGGAGATTCCAAGCGCGCATTGGCATCAAGCGGCCTCCCAGAGGGAGAGACCGACAGCGCAAGCAATGTCGTGCTCAAATCGGTCCGCGCCGGCGGGATCGACGATGATGGCGTCCTCCAGCCCGAGGCGGTCGGCGATCTGGTCAGGCGAGGCCGGCGAGTCGCCGGTGACGACCAGGCGGACAGGCTGCGGAAAATCGTAGCGATGGTCGAGGAAGGCAAGGGCGGTGCGCAGGTCGGTGGCGAGCGATTCGAGCGCATGCTCGACGATCGGCGCCAGCATGCCGCTGATGGGCGTTTCGGCGGCGCCGCGCGCAGAGCTGCGGAGGGCATGGATCGCAAGGTGGCGGTCGACGCCGAGACGGTCGGTGGCCGTGTCGGCCAGCGCGCCGATGCCAGCGATCTCGAAGGCGCGCTCGTACACAATCTCGCCGCGATGGTGTGCGAGGAGTGTGGCGTCGTTCCAACCGAAGTCGAGACCGATCGTGACGCCCTTTGGCTCGCAGTCGAGATTGAATGCGCGGGCGAGCGCCCAGCAGCGCAAGTCGATCGCCCTGACCGAGAGTCCGGCCTGGGCAAGGGCGATCGCGGGCGCGTCGGCGTCGTCGTGCAGCAGACCCGCGGCGAGCGCCTGGCGTCTCGGGACGCCCGCGTCGGGTGCGGGCAGCTCCCAGGAGGCAAGTTCGAAGGAGCCCGGCGCCAGGTTGTGCGCGGAGGCGAACTCCTCGCGTGCGAAGAGCAACGCATCAACCGATGCGCCGGCGGGGGGGAGATCGAGCATGAGTCGTCGCACGCGCGACTGATCCGCGGCGATCACGACGGAGCGGCCGGCGAAGCCCTGGCGATCGAGCGCGGCGGCGATGCGAGCCAGCTCGGTGGCGTCGATTGGCGCGGTGGGGTCCGTTCTTTCGATGCGGGCCTGCGCTACGACACGGAAGCCACCGGTTGTGCGTGACACCTGCACTGCGCGGATGACGCCTGCGTCGAGGTCGAGCCCGATGGGTCCGAGTTGGCGATTCGCGCGGCGCATCAGTGGGCTCCGGCGGCGGTGGCGACATCGAAGAGCGGGAGGAAGAGGCTGACGGCAAGCGCGCCGATGATGACTCCGAGGACGGCGAGGATGAGCGGTTCGAGCACGGTGGAGAGGGTGCGGAGCGCGGTTTCGTTGTCCTCTTCGACGAAGTCGGCGACGGTCATGAGGAGGTCGCCGAGGCCGCCGGCGTCTTCGCCGCTGCGAATTGCTTCGGTGATGGTGGGGGAGATGAGGGAGCTGCGCGCGAAGACGGCGCTGATGGGCTCGCCCCGGGAGACGGCCTCCTCGGCGTCGGCCAGCAGTTCGCGGAAGCGGGTGTTGCCGACGGAGGTCTTGAGAAGGCCGAGCGCCTCGAGGAGCGGCAGCCGGCTTGCGAGCAGGACGCCGAGCAGGCGCACGATGCGGCCGGTGGCAACGCTGCAGACGATGCGGCCGACGCCGGGCGCGCGGACGAGCGCGGTGTCGAGGGCGCGCCGGCCACTGGCTGTCCGCAGCGCATGGCGGATGCCGAATGCGGATGCGCCGACGAGCAGCAGCATCGCCCACCACCAGGCGCGAAGCAGGTTGCTGACGCCGATCATCATCTCGGTGGTGGCCGGGAGGGGTGCGTCGAGCGAATCGAAGAGTTCGGCGAATCGAGGGAGGACGAAGAGCAGCATGAGGACGAGCACGATCGATCCGAGCGAGAGGAGAATGGTCGGATAGATCATCGCGCCGGCGATCATCTTGCGAATGCGCCCCTGCTCATTGGTGAGGCGCGCGAGGCGATCGAGCAGTTCGTCGAGGCAGCCGGTGGATTCGCCCGCTGCGACCATGCTGCGGTAGATCTCGTCGAAGTAGGTCGGATGGCGTTCGAGTGCTTCGGCGAACGAGGCGCCCTGCTCGGTGCGCTGGCGCACATCCGCGATGACGGCGGCCCATCGTTCGTCGGGCGTCTGGCGCGCAATGGCGCCGAGGGCGTCGGTCAGGGGTGTTCCGGAGCGCAGGAGGACATAGAGCTGACGAGTGAAAGCGGCGAGGCGTCGGAAGTCGCGCCTAGGCGCGCCAGTGGGGCGCTTGTCCGGCCGATCGGTGCGATCGGATTCCTGAATGGCGCCGACATAGACGCCGCGCTCGCGCAGCGTGGCTCGCGCCGCGGGCGCGGAGGTCGCGTCGATGTGGCCGGACACGGGACGACCGGCGCGGTCGCAGCCTTCGTACCGGAACTTCACGCCGCCTCCGTTCGCCCGAGTTCAGTCGGTTGTTCGACAGTGGCCTCTGCGTCGAGATCCTCGCGCGTCACGCGAAGGGCCTCCTCGAGGCTTGTGCGCTTCCCAACGGCCATGAGGATCGCCTCCTTGCGTAGGGTCAATCCCCCCTCCTCGCAGAAGGCGGCGCGGATTTCGTGCGACGCGGCACCTTGGTGGACAAGCCTTCGGAGCGAGCTGGTGATCTCCATCACTTCGTAGACGCCGAGGCGTCCGCGGAACCCGGTGTTGTGACACTCACGACAGCCGGCGCCGCGCTCAAATGAGCGGCCACGGTGGTCAAGCAGATCGGCCTCAGCGAGAGCTTCTTCGGAGGGGTAGTACTTTGCGACGCAGGCCGGGCAGTTGGTGCGGATGAGCCGCTGGGCGACGACGCCATTGAGCGCGCTGGAGAGGAGGTAGGACTCGATGCCCATGTCGAGGAGTCGAGCGACGGCGCTGGGCGCATCGTTGGTGTGGAGCGTGGCGAGGACGAGGTGTCCGGTCAGCGCGGCCTGCACGGCGACGCGCGCGGTGGTTTCGTCGCGGATTTCGCCGACCATCACGACATCGGGATCCTGCCGGAGAATACTGCGCAGGGCGCGAGCGAAGGTCATGCCCACGGCCTCGTTCACCTGGATCTGGTTGACGAGGTCGAGTTGATACTCAACAGGGTCCTCGACTGTCACCAGGTTGCGCTCGGGGCTGCGCAGCAGGTCGAGTCCGGAGTAGAGCGTCGTTGTCTTGCCACTGCCGGTCGGGCCGGTCACGAGCACGAGGCCGTGCGGCGTGCGCAGCATGCCATCGAAGACGACCATGGTCTCCGATCGCATGCCCAGATCCTCGAGGCGCACGCGAAGGTTGGACTTGTCGAGAATTCGGATGACAAGCTTTTCGCCGAGGACGGTGGGCATGCTGGAGACGCGCAAGTCGATCTCGCGTCCTTCGGCGACGATGCGGACGCGTCCCTCCTGCGGCAGCCGCTTTTCGGCGATGTCCATTCGCGCCATCACCTTGATGCGCGATGTGATGGAGGGGTGCATGCCCGCGGGCGGCTGCATGAGATCGCGCAGGGCGCCGTCGATGCGATGGCGGATGCGCGTGCCCTTGCGATCGGGCTCGATGTGAATGTCGCTTGCGCCGTCGCTGATGGCGGTCATCAAGGCGACATTGACGAGGTTGACGATGGGGCTGCCCTCGACCATGCGGTCGAGATCGGTGACGGGGCCCTCGTCAACGGCTTCGCCCTCGACGACATCAACATCGGAGTGCTCAAGAGAGGCAAGGAATGTATTCACTGAGGCGTGACCCGACGCGCTCCTGCTCGCGAACTCGAGGATGTTCGATTCGAGCGCCAGCACGGGACGGATCTCGCATCCTGTAAGTTGTCTCAGGCGGTCGATGATCGGGAGCGACTGAGGCTCGGCCATGGCGATGGTGAGCACATCGCGCACGCGGAACATTGGCACAACGCGGAGTCGCTCGGCCTCCTGCCGGCTGATGAGGGAGCTCAACGCGGGATCGATGAGGCCGTGGCGCAGTTCGCACCCTCGCACGCCGATGCGCGCAGCAAGCGTGCGGACGAGCACACCGGGGGGCACAAGGCCGTGGGACACGAGCAACTCGCCGAGCATGCGCCCGGTGCGCTGCTGCTCGCAGAGCGCTTCGGCGAGCTGGTCCTTGCTGATCAGCCCCTGATCGACAAGGTGCTCGCCCATGCGTTGTGGGGCGCCGTGTCGCTTCACAGGAAGCTCCTCACCGCGCTCTGCACGCTGTCGTATCGATCGAGATGGGGCGCAACACCGGTCAATTCGAAGACCTCAGCGATCGTGGACGAGATACCGCATATTCGGAGCGACTGTCCGCGCGACGAGAGTTCCTCGCCGACATCAACGAGCGCCTCCAGACCACGACTGTCGATGAAGCCTGTCGCGGACAGGTCGACGACGCAGCGACCCATCGCGATGCGCACGCTGTCGAGGAGCGTTGCTTTGAAGGTGTCGGCCTCATCCAGCGCGATCGAGCCGCGCGGCTTGAGTACTGTCACTGCGCCATGGCTCGACTGTTCAATCTGCATCGGTTCAGGCTCTTTCAGGCGGCGGCGCGGACGGGCGCATCGGCGCGCTCCGGCAGCCACATGGTGAAGGTGCTTCCCTTGTCGATGGCAGATTCGACGGCGATGTCTCCGCCGTGGCGGCGCGCTATCTCTCGAGCGAGTGCGAGGCCGAGGCCGGATCCTGGGATGTTGGCGATGCGGCTGTCGTTGGCCCGGTAGAACTGCTCGAAGATGCGTGCCTGATCCTGCTCGCTCATACCGATGCCGGTGTCGCGGACGGCGATCGACACGCCGACGCCCGCGGGCTCGACGGCGATGGTCACCGAGCCACCGGCGGGCGTGTACTTGACCGCGTTGCCGACGAGGTTGTGGAGGACGAGCGCGATGCGATCGCGATCGGCTCGGAGCGTCGGCAACCTTGGCGCCATGGCGAGTCGCAGGGAGAGGCCCTTCTCGGCAGCCTGGGCGATGAACTCGTCGTGTGTCTCCTTGGTGAGGGCGTCGATCCGCACATCATCGAGTCGCAGCGAGAGCGAGCCGGACTCGATCTCGGCGACGCTGAGCATGTCGCCGACGATGCGCTCAAGGCGGCGGATCTCGCCGCCGATCACATTCAGGGCCTGGGCGCGAACGGCGTCGTCGCGTTCGCCCTCGTCGAGAGCCGTCTCAAGATACATCCGCATGTTGGTTAGCGGCGTGCGCAGCTCGTGAGTCGCGTTGGCGACAAACGAGTGCTTGGCGGCGTCCGCTACGCGGCGCTGCGAGATGTCTTCGAGGAGCAC
This sequence comes from Phycisphaerales bacterium, assembly GCA_043101835.1. GTDB lineage: Bacteria > Planctomycetota > Phycisphaerae > Phycisphaerales > UBA1924 > JBICHM01. The sequence goes on from JBICHM010000156.1 coordinate 8,225, forward strand.
CAGCACCGACGCGTCGTCGGTGCGTCGCACGCGGCGCACGCTGACGCGAAGCACGCCGCCGCCGTTCCGCTCGATATCTATAGATCGCCAGCCGTGGGCGAGATCGCACATGATCTCGGTCAGCGTGTCGTGCAGCGTCCCGAGACCCGGCTTGTCGGCAATGGCCCGGCCCGCGATCGCCTGCTCGTCGCCGATGAGAGCGCCGGCGGCGTTGTTGGCGTATGTGATCTGCATGGCGTCGTTGACCAGCAGCACGCCGTGCCACATCGCTTCGCAGACCTGCTCAAGTCCGCCGCTGCTGCGCCGGCCGGCGTGATGCGTCAATTTGTCGCTGGCGCGGCGCTCCCGAAGCGCGCCGAGTTCGTCGAGCAGCCCGTTCCACGCTCGTCCTTCGGGCCCCTCACCGACGACCCGGAGGGCGCCAAGGCTCGTCTCGCCTGCGCCTAGGGACAGCAGCGACTCGCGCACTCCGCCCATCGAGGCATGGCGCCGACGCGCCAGCCGGTAGGCGGTCAGGAAGAGCGCAAGCCCCGCGGCGCCGCTCGCAATGACGCCCCACACTGCTGACCAGGCCTGTTCGGTGGTCAGCCCGACTCGCGGCTCGATACTCAGGATGGCGCGCCCGCGCCCGGGCGCATCGAGGGCGATGATTGCGCTGTCGGTTGTTGTGGTCGGCGTCGGCTCGTTGGGCCATGACTGCGGGAGCGCGTGCAGCGTGATCTGCTGCGCGTCGCTGTGCGCGAGCACGCGTCCCTCGCCGAGGATCACCTGTGCAGCAGCGATCCGCTCCGATGCGCCAAGCGCGGCCACCGTGCGGCGCACGCCCGAGGCATCGCCGGAGGCGAGCATGGACTCGATGGAGCGGCCGGCGGCTTCATAGGCGCTGCGGGCATCGTGATCGGGGAATTTGTGGAGCTCGCGATGCAGGATCCAGCCGGAGGAGAGGGCAGTGACGAGCAGCACCACGCCGACACCGGGCAGCCCAATCGCTGCGACGACGGACTCTCCGCGACTGAGGACTCGTCTGGGGCGCATCGACATCCTTTCTCACCGCGCATGCACAACCGGCGCCGAGAGGCCGTCCGGAGGCACATCGGCCGAATCGGGGGTCGACTTTTCCCGGGACCGAGGGGAGGCACCCGAATCACCGTGCGAGGGGGCGACCAAGCAACGGACCCGAGCGTGAGCGTTCTCTTTGGCGCGTGCCGACGGCGCTGCCGGCAGGTTGATGCAGGTCGCCTTGGTTCGTCCAGTGCGCCCTCCAGTGCGCGCTGACCAGCCCAGGACGGGCGCAACACTGGCCGCATACATGCGAACAGTAATCGGCCTTCGCGCTACCAGGAATGCGGATCGGCGAGCAAGACAAGGGGGTCATCTGACCCCCAGAACGCCCTGTCGATCCAATGGTTGCGACCAACGAATTGGCCTCGTTGTTGGCGAAAGTCGATCGGCCATGGGCGGGCGACGGTACGGGCACATTCTCGATCGGCGCGATCCCGAGGGTCCGCCTACACCTGCTGTGGTTTCGTAGTTGAGCGCACAACCGCGACGATCGCCGCACGCAAGGGCTCGGGGAGAGACCGCCACTCCGCGATGACTTCCATCAGATCAGCTGGCAGGTCGTCTCCTGCGGGCGCAGCACTGCTGGGGATACTGCTGGGGCTCGCGCCCAACCCCGCGTTCTCCTCGGGATTCGCGCTGGTTTGGGATTGGCTTCCAAGCTGAATGTTGCCGGTTCGAGTCCGGTCGCCCGCTTTGCGTCGGTTACCTTGGACTGGGCGATGTCGGCGGGTTCTTCGCCGACGCGGAGAGGACCGAGGCCTGCTCGAGGGCGGTGAGGCGGGCGCGCACGGTGTCGACGACCTCTTGCTGGTCGGTCGGGTAGTCACCCTCGCGGCCCTGGAGCCAGTTCCGGCCAGCACGGATCCGCATGTGGTCGAGCGCCGCCTCGTGATATCGGAGCGCCTCGCGGAGGTCGTCGATGCGGCTCGCGAGCGGGCGTGACTGGTCGGCCGCGAGTGATTCGTAGAGTTCACCGAGCATCCACAATGACGCTTCCCAGTCGCGAAACGCCGTTTGGTTCTGTGGCTCAGCCTCTGATGCCATGCGGAACTGGTTGAGGACGCGGAGGCTCGTCTCGATGCATTGCTCCCGCCGCCCTTCGGCAGCGGTGAGGCGAGCGATCCACCGCGTTGCTGCGAGGTCGGCTCGGAAATACGTGGCGTTGTCGGGGTGGTTGCTTGCAAGCAATTCGTAATGGGCGGCCGCGCGATTGAACGCGTCAATATCTGTGCCCATCGAATGCAGACGCCGGAACTCGGCGCCCCAATACAGCGCTTCGGCACGAGCCCAGATCGCATCCTCGTGTCCGGGCGTCGCCTCGAACTGTCGCTCGGCGACGCGCAGCGCCTCGTCGAATGTGTCGACCATCTCGTCGATCCGGCCGTCATAGTGACACTTGGCGCCGAAGGATTTCAGGCATTCGACCAGCGCACGGGTCGTCGCGGGGTCCAGCGGCCGGCGCTCGGCGAACGCCCGGCGCAGTGACAGGGCGCGCCTGATCCGCGCGTCGCCCTGTATAGCGTCACGCGGGTAGATCCGGTTGCTTGCGAGTTCGAGCGTCTCGGCAAGGAGAAGCGCCGCGGCTTCGTCGTCGGGGCGCATCGCGTGAGCTCGATCGGCGAGCGCGAGGGCCTGCTCCGCTGCGAGGTTCGCTCCCGTGATGTCGCCGTTGTTGCCGCGCTCATCGGCGCCCGATGCTCTGCTGAGCCGCAGGTATGCGCCCGCGAGTTCGGCGAGGAGATCGGGGTCGGCGTCGGCCTGCGCCTCCAGGTCGTCGAGGTACGCGAACGCCCGCTTGAGCAGAAGCGCCCGCGCCGCCGCGGCGCCCGGGAGATCCGCGATCGCGTCATGCAGTTCGTAGATCACCGAGTTCGCGAGCGCCCGCACATCGGCGAGTCTTGACTCGGCGAGTCGCGCCGCCCGCTTCGCCTCGTTCGCCTGCCACCCCGCGACGGTGAGGCCGGTCGTCAGCGCGACAACGATCGCGACGAGGCACGCGACGGCCAGCCGATTCCGCGCTACGAATCGTCGCATCCGGTAGGCGCGAGTCGCCGGGCGTGCGAGCACCGGCTCATTCGCGAGGATCCGCCGGAGGTCCGCCGCGAGCTCGCCCGCCGAGCCGTATCGCTGCTCGGGATCCTTCGCCATCGCTTTTCGAGTGATGGCGTCGAGATCGATCGGAATCGACGCGTCGTGCAAGCGCATCGGAGTCGGGTCGATCTCGCAGATCGCGCGCATGGTCTCGAAGACGCGCCCGTCCTCGCCGAACGGGCGCCGCATGGTGAGGAGTTCGTAGAGCACCGCCCCGATCGCGTACACATCGGTTCGCGTGTCGATGGCGTCGGCGTTCCCTCGCACCTGCTCCGGGCTCATATACGGGATCGTCCCGACCAGACGCCGCTCACCATCCCGGCTGATGGTCGTATCGCTCCCGGCCTCGTCGATGCGCGCGATGCCGAAGTCGATCACCTTCGGGATCGCGACACCGTCCGCGGTTGCAACCAGCACATTCGACGGCTTGATGTCGCGATGGATCACCCCGCGCTGGTGCGCGTGCGCGATCGCGTCGGCGACCCGAATGCACATCCGGATGCGAGCCTCGATGGACGGAGCATTGCGCCTGACCCAGGCGTCGAGCGGCACGCCGTCCACATGCTCCATCGCGATGAACGGCCGGGGCGTCACGCCACCGGCGACTTCCCAGACACCGGCCTCGTAGATCTGCGCGATGCCGGGATGGCTCAGCCGGCCGAGCGCCTCGGCCTCGCGCAGAAAGAGCCGGGCGTCGGCCGCCGCGGGCGACGGCAGGAGTTTGAGCGCAACTTCGCGCGACGGCGACTCCTGCCGGGCGAGGTACACCGCGCCCATGCCGCCCGCACCGAGGCCGTCGAGGATCGTGTAGGCGCCGATGGTCGCGCCGACCGTGACTTCTGGCGGGGCGGCGGGTTCCAAGCCGTCCGGCAGCGACGGGGGGGTCTCGAGGAACGATGACGCCAGTCCGTCCGCGCGCACGAGTTCGAGCACAAGCTCGCGCAGCGCGCGATCCTCGGAGCACAGTGCTTCGACGACGCCGACGCCGGCCGTGGGCGCCTCCTCCCAGATGCGCTCGCATACGCGGCGCGCCTCGAGCCACAGCTCAGGCGTCATCGGGATCGAGCCCTGAGGCGAGGCGCCGGTACAGCCACGCCTTCGCCGCGCGCCAGTCGCGCTTCACGGTGCGCGCTGAGGTTTCCATCGTCTCCGCGGTCTCCTCCACGCTCAGGCCCGCGAAGTAGCGGAGCATGACCACCTCCGCGAGGCGCGGGTCGATCGTCTCCAGTTCGCTCAGCGCCTCGTCGAGCGCGAGCACATCGGGATTGATCGAAGCGCTCTCCCGACCTTCCTCTGTGACGGCGATGCGCTCGAGCGCGCGGGCGTGCACGCCGCGCCGGCGGGCCGCGTCGACCAGGATGCGCCGCATGGCACTGGCCGCGCTGCCGTAGAAGTGCCAGCGGCTGTCCCACGGGCCGGCGCCGTTCTGCGTGAGGCGCAGGTAGGCCTCGTGCACGAGCGCGGTGGTGTTGACCGTGCGCCCCGGCGCTTCGCCGCGCCGTTCCCGGGTCGCGAGGCACTGCAGTTCGGCATAGATCTGCCGATGCGCTTCATCGAGTGCGCCGCTGGGCGGCGCGTGCAGCGCATTGATCGCCTTGGTGACCGTGCCCGGCTCGCGATGGGTCATGGCCGCTGGTCGCTCCCCTTCCCGTCCGCAGATTCTCGAGGACGCGCTGGCCCCGCCGACAGGGCTCGCTCGCATTCTACAGCGGAGGTCGAGATTCCAATCGGCTTCTCATCGGAATTGGAGTCGTGGCGCGCTGCAGGGCGCGTCTCGAAACGCTGTCGCCGCGCCCGGCAACACCTCGCACTCTCCTCCGGGCGCGGCGACAACTCTGCAGGAGCGACGCGATGCGGATCATGTATGCAGTGCTGGGGACGCTTGCGACGGGCGCCGCCGCGATGGGGCAGGTGTGGGGGGGCTTCGGGCCGCTCGCCACGGTGTATTCCAGCGCCGATGTGAGAGACATGCTCAGTGCGGACCTGAACGGTGACGGCGTCGATGACATCGTTGCGTCACTCGCGGCTTCGCCGCAGCCGATCAGCCTCTTTCTCTCCACCGCCCCCGATTCGTTCGCCGCCCGCATCGATCTTGATGTCTCGGGGATCACGAGCGGGATCAAGCGTGTCGCGGCGCTCGATATCGATGCCGATCTCGA
>JBICHM010000157.1:0-12711 GCA_043101835.1 Phycisphaerales bacterium
CTCGATGACGCTGATACTGGCGTGATCGACGCCGCGGCGTTCGACGCGATCGGCCATGCACGGGCCGATCGCGATGATGCGGTCCATCCTGCGCATCGCTCGGGACCCAACCCATCGGCACACCCGCATGAGCGGGTTGGACGCGCTCAGCACGCCGGTTTCCACGGTGAGGTCGGGGTTGAGGTCCATCAGCCAGCAGCCGACCCAGCACCGCTTCGTGAGGCGGACGATGGGGCCGAGCGTTTCGATCATCGGGGGACTGGACATCAGCAACACTGCGTCGGGCCGGCGAGAGAGAAGCACGCGCCACGCCAGCGCCGCGTAGAACGTGCCGGTGTCGAGGATGCGCCGCCACGTTGCGCTCTTGCCAAAGTTGGCGCCGCCGACCCGCCGGATGCGCATGCCGTCGATGACCTCGTGCCGGGGAAGGCGCCCACCGTCGAGAATGTGGCTGAATCGGCTCGCAACGATGCGCACATCGTGGCCTCGCTCCACGAGGCGCCGCCCGAGGTGCGCGGCGCATTGGGCCGTCGCCGCGGGATCCGGCTCGAAGAACTGGTTCACGATGAGGATGCGCACTACCGCGTCCCGTGCTCGCGCCACCAGTCAATCGTGCGCCGCAGGCCCTCCTCGAAGCCGACCTGCGCCGTCCAGCCGAGCAGTCGCTTTGCGCGGCTGGTGTCGAGACAGCGCCGGGGCTGGCCGTCGGGCTTCGTCGCATCCCAGCGGATCTCGCCTTCAAAGCCCGTCAACCGGGCGATCAGCTCGACGAGGTCCTTGATCGTGATCTCGAAGCCGGCGCCGAGGTTGATCGGCGTCGGGTCCTCCATTACCTCCGCGGCTCGGACGATGCCCTCGGCGGCGTCGTCCACATAGAGGAACTCGCGGCTCGCAGACCCGGTGCCCCAGCAGACGATGTGGTCGTCGCCACGGTCGATCGCCTCCACGCATTTGCGGATCAGCGCGGGAATCACGTGGCTGCTCTCGGGGTCAAAGTTGTCTCCCGGCCCGTAGAGGTTCACGGGCAGGACATACGACGACTTCATGCCGTACTGCAGGCGGTAGGCGTCGAGCATCTGCCACGCGGCCTTCTTGGCGACGCCGTAGGGAGCGTTGGTCTCCTCCGGGTAGCCGTTCCAGAGGTCCTCTTCCTTGAAGGGCACGGGGGTGAACTTTGGGTAGGCGCAGATGGTGCCGACCTGGACGAACTTTCCGCCGCGCTGGTCGAAGGCGCGGGCGCGGAACTGCTCGATGAGGTGCAGGGCCATGGCCATGTTGGCGAAGAAGTAGCGCCCCGGGCTCTTGCGGTTGGCGCCGATGCCCCCCACTTCGGCCGCGAGGTGGATGACGGTGTCGACCGGTTCGCCGCGGAAGGCGGTCTCGTAGAGGCGTTCGACGTCGGCCTCGCGCGTGAGGTCGAAGTCGCGCCGGCGCGGCACGAAGATGCGGTCGTCGGCGACGCCCGTCGCCCGGAGACGGTCACAGACGACGCGTCCGAGAAACCCGGCGCCGCCGGTGACGATGATGCGTTGGTCCGTGAAGTCGGTCATCTGGCGGCGGCTCCTGGCGGCAGGCGAGGATGCTAGCGGGTGGCCGGCACGGTGTCGGCGATCGGCGAGCCTGCCTACGAACTTTCGAGCTTCGGGGTTCTCACCGTCGGCGAATTGCGGGATACTCCACACTCGAACCCCTCGGGCAGGAGAGAGCGATGGGCCTTGAGCGAGTGTCTCCAAGATCGGTCCCCGGGCGGCTGCTTCGCGCGCCGCTGCGGGTGATACCCAAGAACACGGCGATGCCCATCCTCCGGACCCGCGCCCGCGGAAAGCGATGGGTCGTCGGCTCGAGCATCCACGGCTGCTGGCTCGGCACCTATGAGCGGGAGAAGGTGCAGGAGTTCGAGCGTTCGCTCTCGCCAGGTGATGTGCTCTTCGACATCGGTGCGAATGTCGGCTTCTACACCGTGCTCGGCTCGTCGATCGTCGGCCCCGAGGGCGCCGTGTATGCGTTCGAACCGATGCCTCGCAACCTCGAGTTCCTGCGAACCCACGTGTCGCTGAACAACCTCGGGAATGTGCAGGTCATCGAGGCGGCGGTTTCCGATAGCGCCGGCACGGCAACGTTTGACGACACCCAGCACCCGTCGATGGGATCGCTTTCGGAGTCGGGCGCACTCACCGTTCGCACGGTTCGCATTGACGACCTTGTCGCCTCGGGCGAGTTGCCTCCGCCGACGGTCATGAAGATCGACGTCGAGGGCGCTGAACAGCTCGTGCTCGCAGGCGCAGCCGAAACGCTCAAGGCGCACAAGCCGGCGATCTTCCTCGCCACCCACGGGGCCGATATTCACGCCTCGTGCATCGCAACGCTTCGTGCCCTCGGCTATGAGTTGCGTGCGCTGCCGGGGGCGTCGCTCGAGAAGGATGACGAGATTCTCGCCGTCTGAGCGGGCGTCTCTCGATCGCCGCTTGGCGCACGGACGTTCGCTGCTAGGGTCCGGGTATGCTCGGATCTGACCAGAATCCGCGACATTTCTTCATCGTCGGCAGCCCGCGCTCGGGCACGACACTGCTGCAGGCCATGCTGCTCCGCACGCCGGGGTTGCATATCCCGCCTGAAACGCACTTCATGGGCGTCTACTGGGCGCGGCGATCGCATTGGGGTGATCTTGCAGACGACGAGAACCGAGCACGTCTTTGTCGCTCTGTGCTCGATCGCTCGCGCCGGGAGGGGATCGATCTTGATCACGAGCTCTTCCGGCGGCGGCTGGACGAAGCCCGTTCCTATGCCGGCGCGTTTCGCGCGTGGCTCGATGCGACCGCCGCGGCGCGCGGCGCGTCGATCGTCGGGGAGAAGAGCCCGCCACACACGGAGTTCACGACCGAGTTGCTCGCGATGTTCCCCGACGCGCGCGTGCTTCACATCGTGCGCGACCCGCGTGATGTCGCGGTCAGCCAGCGCGACGCATGGGGGCGGACACCGCTGCAGGCTGCGCTCCGCTGGCGCCTCGATGCGAAGGCGCAGCGACGCGCAGAGCGGCTCACCGCCGGCGAACGGCACCTGACAGTGCGGTATCGCGATCTGGTGACGGACCCCGAAGGTTCGCTCCGCCGCTTTGCCTCGTTCCTCGAGATCACGTTCCGTCAGGAAATGCTGCACCCTGAGCATCGGCGCGAACGCGGGTTCCATACACGTGAGGCGCACAAAGCCGGCACGCTGCAGCCGGTGACGCGGTCGCGGATTGGTCGATACCGCGATCGTCTCTCTCGGTCTTCAGTAGCGCTGGTGGAGCACGTCGCGGGTCGCGAGATGCGTCGCCTCGGGTTCGATCGATCGACGGGGCCTCTGGATGCGCCCCTGGCCGTGGCCGCCGCAACGGTCCAAACGCCCCGAATCCTCGCTGCGCATCTCTTCCGGCGCTGAGCCGCGAGCAGCAGGCTACTGATCGTGCCCCGCGAACTCCGGCAGCGCGTGGCCGGCGTCGCGCAGGGTCTTCTCGCGCTTCGCCAGCTCCATGTCGGCGTCCACCATCATCTTGACGAGTCCCTTGAAGTCGACGCGGGGCGTCCAGCCGAGTTGCTTCTTCGCCTTGGCCGGGTCGCCGAGGAGGAGTTCGACCTCGGCCGGGCGGAGGTAGCGCGGGTCGAACTCCACGAAGTCCTTGAACTCGAGCCCCGCCTCGCCGAACGCGGCTTCGCAGAACTCGCGCACGCTGTGCGTCTCGCCGGTGGCCACGACATAGTCGTCGGGCGTCTCCTGCTGGAGCATCATCCACATCATCTCGACGTAGTCGCCGGCGAAGCCCCAGTCGCGCTTCGAGTCGAGATTGCCGAGAAACAGCTTTTTCTGGAGGCCCAGCTTGATGCGTCCGACGGCGCGGGTGATCTTGCGGGTGACGAACGTCTCGCCCCGGCGCGGGCTCTCGTGGTTGAAGAGAATGCCGCAGGAGGCGTGCAGGTCGTAGCTCTCGCGGTAGTTCACCGTGATCCAGTGGCCGAACACCTTGGCGCAGGCGTAGGGCGAGCGCGGGTAGAAAGGCGTCGACTCGGTCTGCGGCGTCTCGATGACCTTGCCGTACATCTCGCTCGACGAAGCCTGATAGAAACGCACCTGCTTCCCGGACTCCTGCTGGTAGTCGCGGATAGCCTCGAGCAGTTTGAGCGTGCCCATCGCGACGGTGTCGGCGGTGTAGATGGGCATATCGAAGGAGACGCGCACGTGGCTCTGGGCGCCGAGGTTGTAGACCTCGTCGGGCTTCACATGGCGCATCAGCTTGTCGAGCACGTTGGCGTCGCAGAGGTCGCCGTAGTGCAGGAACAGGCGCGTGCCCGCCTGGTGCGGGTCCTGGTAGATGGGGTCGATGCGCTGGGTGTTGAACGATGAGGCGCGCCGGATGATGCCGTGCACCTCGTACCCCTTGGCCAGGAGGAACTCGGCGAGATACGAGCCGTCCTGGCCCGTCACGCCGGTGATCAGCGCCCGCTTGCCGTTGGGCGCCGTGGATGCGTTGGATGCCTGCTCGTCGGCCATCGTCCCTCCCGTGAGTCGGTGATTGCGCCGTGGAGCGCCGAGTGTAGCGAAGCCGGCGTCGAGCCTGATCGGTCCGATAGCGGCGCGGGCGATTCCGCCCGGTCGTTGTCGGCGCTCGGGCGGCCCGACTGCAGCCCTCGACAACGCCCGGTCGCTCGCACTACGCTCTTCCTCCCACCCGCGTTCGGCGCCGCCGGCCACGATGGCGCCCCGGGGGTCAGATCCGCACCGAGGAGAGCACCCATGTCGTCGCTGATCGCCCCCCACGGGGGCACGCTGGTTGACCGTCTCGTCACGGGCCCCGAGGCCGAGGCGCTGCGCAAGGAAGCCGCGGGCCTTCCCCGCATCGACCTGAGCGCCAAGCAGTCCTGCGACCTCGAGATGATCGGCATCGGCGCGTTCAGCCCGCTGACCGGATTCATAGGTGAAGCGGACTTCAAGTCCGTCTGCTCGTCGATGCGCCTCGCCAGCGGTCGCACCTGGCCGATCCCGATCCTGCTGTCGGTCGACAAGTCGAAGGCCCCCAAGGTCGGCGAGAAGGTCGCGCTGTGGGCGAAAGCGCCTTCAACCGGCAAAGACGTGCTCCAGGGCGTGATGACCGTCGAGGAGGTCTTCGTACACGACAAGAAGACCGAGATTCCCGCCGTCTTCCGCACCGAGGACGAGGCGCACCCGGGTGTGAAGCAGGTCATGCAGGAGGGCGACACCTGTCTGGCCGGCCCGGTGCAGGTGCTCGAGATGTGCATCGACCCCACCGGCCCCGAGGCGTTCCTCGACCACCGCAAGACCCCCGCCCAGACGCGCGCGATGTTCTCGGAGAAGGGCTGGAAGACGGTCGGCGCCTTCCAGACGCGCAACCCGATCCACCGCGCCCACGAGTACCTCTGCAAGTGCGTGCAGGAGATCTGCGACGGCCTGCTCATCCACCCGCTCGTGGGCGAGACCAAGCCCGGCGACATCCCCGCGAAGACGCGGATGACCTGCTACCGCGTGCTGATCGACAAGTACTTTGTGGCGGACCGCACGGCGCTCACGGTGATGCCCGCGGCGATGCGCTACGCCGGCCCGCGCGAGGCCGTGCTGCACGCCCTTGTCCGCAAGAACTACGGCTGCACGCACTTCATCGTCGGGCGCGACCACGCGGGCGTCGGCGACTACTACGGCACCTACGACGCGCAGAATATCTTCGATGAGCTGGACCTGACCGATGTGGCCATCACGCCGCTGAAGTTCGAGCACTCCGCCTGGTGTAAGGCGTGCGAAGGCATGACCAGCGCCAAGACCTGTCCTCACGGCCCGGACCAGAAGATCTTCCTGTCGGGCACGAAGGTGCGCGAGATGCTGGCCAAGGGCGAGCGCCCGCCGATGGAGTTCAGCCGGCCGGAGGTCGCCGATGCGCTGACGGAGTGGGCGAAGAGCTGAGGGCGCCTCGCCCGACGCCCCTGACGCTCTCGGCCTCCCTTGCGGTTACGGGACGCGTCCGCGCCCCGTCCCAGCGACTATGCTGCCTCCCCACCCATCCGGCTCGAGGGTTCTTCTCATGGCAGGGGAGCGCCGGGCCGATTCGCACCGGGTTCCGCCATGATCAAGCGCATCCTCGTCACCGGCGGCGCCGGGTTTCTCGGCAGCCATCTCTGTGAGCGCCTCGTCGACGAGGGCCACGATGTCATCTGCCTTGACAACTTCTTCCCGAGCCAGACGGAGAACGTGGATCACCTGCTCGATCGCCACAACTTCGAGCTGATCCGCCACGACGTCACCGAGCCGATCCTGCTGGAGGTGGACGAGATCTACAACCTCGCCTGCCCCGCAGCGCCCGGCCATTACCAGCACAACCCCATCAAGACCATGAAGACCTCGGTCATGGGGGCCATCAACATGCTGGGGCTCGCCAAGCGCTGCGGCGCCAAGGTGCTGCAGGCCTCGACGAGCGAGGTGTACGGCGACCCCGAGATCCACCCGCAGCCGGAGTCCTATCGCGGCGCGGTGAATCCGATCGGCATCCGCGCCTGCTACGACGAAGGCAAGCGGGCCGCCGAGACGCTCTTCTTCGACTACATGCGCCAGAACCGGGTGAACATCCGCGTCGTGCGCATTTTCAACACCTACGGCCCGCGTATGCACCCCTTCGACGGGCGCGTGGTGTCGAACTTCATCCGCCAGGCCCTGCGGGGCGAGGACATCACCATCTACGGCGACGGCTCGCAGACGCGCTCGTTCTGCTATCGCGACGATCTCGTCGAGGGCATCGTCCGGATGATGAATGGGCCTGACGACTTCCACGGCCCGGTGAACATCGGGAACCCGGGTGAGTTCACGATCCGCGAGCTCGCCGAACTCGTGATCGAGCTGACCGGGGCGGACTCGAAACTTGTGCACCGCCCCCTGCCGGCGGACGACCCGATGCAGCGCCAGCCCGATATCTCGCTGGCGCGTGGGCGTCTTGGCTGGGAGCCCACGGTGCCCCTGCGGGACGGCCTCGCCCGGACGATCGCCTGGTTCCAATCGATCGATATGGGGCGATATCGCCCGCCGACGCCGAACTTCTGATCCACCTGACGCGTAGCTTCGGTCCCGGCCGCCGGCCGGTGCAACGGAGAGGGAACAGACATGCGACTGACGATGGTTGGGGCCGGGTATGTCGGCCTCGTGACGGGCACGTGTCTCGCGAACACCGGCAACGAGGTGACCTGCCTCGATGTGGATCCGCGCAAGATCGACACGCTCAACGCCGGCGAGTGCCCCATCTACGAGCCGGGCCTCACCGAGCTGATGGAGCTGAACGTCAGCGCGGGGCGTCTGCGCTTCACGACCGACAAGCGGGACGCGTACGCCGACGCCGACATGATCTTCATCTGTGTCGGCACGCCGTCGGACGCCGAGGGCAACGCCGACCTGCAGTACGTCTTCAAGGTCGCCGACGACATCGGCGCGGTGATCAAGGAGCTCGGCGCCGGCGCGAAGCCCAAGGTGATCGTCGTCAAGAGCACCGTGCCCGTCGGCACGACCGAGGCGGTCAAGCAGCGGATCCGCGCGGTCGTCGGCGATCTGCCCTTCCATGTCGCGGACAACCCGGAGTTCCTGAAGGAGGGCGCCGCGATCATGGACTTCAACAAGCCCGACCGCGTGGTGGTCGGCGTGGAGTCCGAGGCGGTCGGCGACCTGATGCGCGAGTTGTACGCGCCGTTCGTCCGCCAGGGACACCCGATCTTCATCATGGACGTGCGCTCCGCCGAGATGGTGAAGTACGCCTCGAACAACTTCCTGGCGACGAAGATCTCGTACATCAACGAGATGTCGCGTCTGTGCGAAGTCTTCGGCGCCGACATCGACGCCGTCCGTCAGGGCATGTGCTCGGACTCGCGCATCGGCAACAAGTTCCTCTACCCGGGCCTCGGCTACGGCGGGTCGTGCTTCCCGAAGGACACGCTGGCGTGCATCTCGATGGGCAAGACCTCGAGCACACCGATGCAGCTCTCGCAGGCCGTGCACGATGTGAACCAGCGTCAGCGCGATTTTTTCTTCGACAAGATCGAACGCCACTTCGCCGAGCGCGGCGGGCTGAAAGGCAAGACGATCGCCTTCTGGGGCATCGCTTTCAAGCCGAACACCGACGACATCCGCGAGGCGCCGGCGATCACGCTCATGCAGCGTTCGCTGGACGCCGGCGCGACCGTTCGCGCCCACGACCCCGTCGCCGCGGACAACGCGCGGGAGATCTTTGGCGACCGCGTCGCCCTCGTCGGCAAAATGTACGAGACGTTGGACGGCGCCGATGCGCTCGTCATCTCCACCGACTGGGACGAGTTCAAGTCGCCCGATTTCGGCAAGGTGCGCGAGCGCCTCGCATCGCCGGTGATCTTCGACGGACGTAATCTCTACAAGCCGTCGCAGATGCGCCGCGAGGGGTTCAACTACCACTCCGTGGGCCGGCAGGCCGTGCAGCCGGGCTGACACTCAACTCGAGATGACCTCTCGATAGAGCGACACGCCCGAGAGGGCCAGTTCGATCGCCGCGAGCGACAGCGGGCCGGCCCACAGCCAGCGAGGGCCGGCGTCGTCGCGATCGCGCGCGCCCGCGGCAAGCCACGCGAGCATCACGAGCAGGAAGGGCTCAAAGTACCGCTGCCAGGCCATGGAGTTGAACGACTGCGCGAGCGCCCAGCCGAGCATCGAGAGCAGCAGCAGGGCGCTCGCCGGCCCGCGCCCGCGCCGATTCGCCGCACTCCAGAACGCGCCAAGCAGCAGCCCCCCCACCGGGGCCCCGAGGGCGAGCACGACGCTCCGCCCACCGATCGCCGGCGTCATCTCCACGATGCGCCAGAGCGCGCCGAACGCCCGGTGCTTCAGCGCGTAGTCGGTCGGCGTCGCCAGCGCGCAGACCAGCGCTACGCCGGCCAGCGCGATCGAGAGCCGGCAGCGAAGATCGCGGCGCAGGTCCAGCCCGGCCACCGGCGCGAGGAAGACTCCCAGCCCGCCGGCGAGGGCGAAGGCAAACGCAAAGGTCGCCCCGTTCACGCCGGTGTTGTGCAGATCGACATACGCCGGGGGCATCAGGCCACCCCACAGCCAGACGAACCATCCCAGCAGCGCCAGCGGCGCCAACCCCGCGATCACACCCACCGGCGCCATCGCCGGGAGCGCCGGCCCCGTGCGATCGGGGCGCAGCCAGCGCGGCGCCAGGCTGCGAAGCGGGCTTGCCAGCAGACACGCCGCGCCGACCGGCGCCGCGACCCACGCGTGGATCTGGCGCACCGCCACCGCGGCGCACGCGGCGACGCCCAGACCAACGCCACCAGCGATCCCCAGATCACGGCGCAAGAGCCCGGTCATCGCCAGAATCACGAAGCACAGCGCCGCGTTGTCGGTGGTCAGGAAGATCGCGGCGCCGAGGAAGTACGAGTTCGCCAGCAGCGGCGTCACCAGCGCGGCGCCGGCGATCGGCCCGGTCAGACGCGCCGCTCCCCACCACGCGCCGAGCAGCAGGCCCAGGCTCACCAGCGTGTTCACGACACGCATCGCCAGCACGGCGCGCTCGCTTCCCGGCGCCTCGGGACTGGCGGCGCGCCCGACGAGCGACATCACCAGGTGATATCCGGGCGAGGTCGCCGAGGGGTAATCGACCAGTTCGATGTGCGGCCACCCATCGGCCATCGACTGGATCACCACGAGATGGTGGTTGTCCTGGTCGAAGGCTTCACTCGGCCCGGTTCGACCGCTGAAGACGACCGGCAGGGTGAGCGCCAGGTACACGGCCGCGAGCGTCGCCGCGACGATCCACCATCGCCGTCGACCGTTCGGGTGGGATGTGTCCTGCTCGACCACGCGCGATCTCCGGGCGCCCCCTCTGGGGCGGCAAGATGGGTACGGTATCGGTCCGCTGCGGGCGCCCCCGCCGCGCGATCGACGAATTCCCCGCAGCCGACGCCTTCGGAGTGCGACAGGACGATGGCAGGACAAGGCCCGCTGAAGCGTCTGATGTCGATGGCGCACCGTCCGGTGTACGCCGCGCGCCTGCGGGAACTCGTCCGGCGCATCACCCCGCGCCTGCACAGCGGTGATCGCGTGCTCGATGTCGGCTGTGGCGAGGGGACGCTCGGCAAGGCGATCATGGACGCCGCCTCGTGCCCGAGCGACGTCCGTGTCGAGGGGCTCGAGCGGTTCGCGCGCGGGGGCGAGCCCATCCCCGTGACCGCCTACGAGGGCGGGCGGATGCCCTTCGATGACGACGCCTTTGATGTGGTGATCGTCGCCGATGTGCTCCACCACGAGGAGGACCCCGATGCGCTCCTGCGCGAGTGCGGTCGCGTGGCGCGACGCCTCGTGATCGTGAAAGACCACCAGATTTCGGGGGTCCTGGCTCGCCCGCGTATCTGCCTGATCGATTGGGCGGCGAATGCGCCTTACGGCGTGCGGTGCCTGTTCCGATACAACACCCCGTCGGCGTGGACGGAGACGCACCGGCGCCTCGGGTTCGGCGTCGCCGACGAGGTGCGGTCGATGCGTCTCTACCCGCCGGTGGTGAACCTCCTCTTCGGGCGGCGCCTGCAATACATGGCCTTTCTCGCGCCGCCGCGCGAGCCGACCGACACCCGCACCTCCCAGGACTGATCACGCCCGATGCCCCCCACCGCAGCGAGCGACGAGAACGGCGCAGCGGCGAACCCGAAGCGATCGCTGGCGGGAAGCCTCCTCCGCCTCGTGCGCCCGGCGCAGTGGGCGAAGAGCGCGTTCGTGCTCATCGGCCCGGCATACGGGTACGCGGATATGGAGGTGGGCTGGCAGCAGGTCGTGCTCCCCGCGGCGCTTGCCGCCGTGGCGTTCAGCCTGATCTCGAGCGCCTGCTACATCGTCAACGACATCCTCGACGCAGAGCAGGACCGGGCGCACCCGCGCAAGCGACGCCGCCCGATCGCCTCCGGCGCGGTCACGCCGGGTCAGGGTGCGATCCTGGCGATCGCCCTGACCCTGGCCGCAGGGGTGTGCCTCTGGTTCATTCCTGCGCCGGCGCGTGCCTGGACGGCCGTGTGGGTCGGTGTCTATGTGCTCAACGTCACGCTGTATTCGGCCCTGCTGAAGCACGTGCTCATCGCGGATGTGATGGGCCTGGCCCTGGGCTTCGTCCTGCGGGTGATGGCGGGCTGCGCCGCGGTTGGCATCGTTCCCAGTGTCTGGCTGCTCAACTGCACGCTGTTCCTGGCGATGTTTCTCGCCTTCGGGAAGCGTCTCGGCGAGCGGCGCACCCTCGGCGAGGGCGCAACCGCAGCCCGAACGGTGCAACGGGACTACACCACCAGTCTGCTCCAGATGGCGGTGGTGGTGACGGCGGTCGCCACGCTGGTGAACTACACCAGCTACGTGCAGACCCAGGTGGAGCGGGTCGGCGAGGGATTCGAGATCTTCTGGCTGACCGTCCTGCCGGCGACCTACGGGCTTTTCCGGTGCATCGTGCTGCTGGATGCGGGGCGATTCGACGATCCGACGGAGCTGGCCACCCACGATCGACCCTTCCAGGTGGCCTCACTGGCCTTCGCGGCCCTCTCGGCGGGGGCGATCTGGTGGTTCCGGATGCAGGGCGCCGCCTGAGCCTCCCGGGCTGCGCGAACCCCCGAGTCGCGCCGGGCGTCTGATAACCCCGGCGAAATGGGCGGCTTGCGCCCGCAGACGCCACCTCGCCAGCCGCTCGCTGTATACGACCGACGTGGGAGTACGGGCGTCGGTGTCGCGCCGTTTTGCGCCGTCGTGGTGACGGGGCGGGCGGGCGCCGCGCTCGCGATGGGACCAGCGGCGAGCGGGCGACGATCCGGCGCCGGAACGCGTTCTTTGACGCGTCCGGCGTCTGAAACGCGCCTCGTGACGAGGCCGAACAGGTACTGGAACACACCACGACCGGGATGGATCCCCCGGCACAGCACGCATGAGGAGCACGAGACCGATGAAGACACGGAAGCTCGCCACATTGGCCCTGGTCGTCGGCACGGCGGTCGGGGCGGGCGCGGCGTTCTCAACGAACGCGCAGCCGCAGGTCACTCCGGAGATGGCGGCCAAGCTGGCCGAGGCGCGCGCCGGCGCCGGGAAGCAGGAGTTCCAGCCCTTCGACAAGGTGACCGAGGGGTTCGAGAAGGTCGTCTCGACGGCCGACGGGAAGAGCCTCTACACCATCTACGTCGACGAGAAGGAAGGGAAGGTCCTCGCCGAGCTTCCCCGGATGTTCGAGAAGCAGACCTACTTCGTGGCGCCGACCTTCGCCGAGGGCGTGCCGGGCGCGCAGTCGTCGCAGATCGACGGCTACATGCTCAAGTGGAAGCGGATCGGCGACCGTCTCGCGCTGATCCAGCCCAACCTCGAGATGCGCTCGACCGGCGACAACGAGTCGCAGCGCTCGCGTGACGAGCAGTTCACCGACCGCGTCGTGACCGACGTGCCGATCCTGACGATGGGCCCGGGCGGCGGGCCGGTGATCGACATGTCGGCGATGCTGGTCGACAACGCGCGCGACCTCTTCCCCTTCGCGCCGCGCTTCAACGGACGCCTGAAGGAGATCGCCGCGGCGAAGAGCTTCCCGGAGAACTTCGAGCTGGCGTTCCGCGCCCCGGTGCAGCCCACCGGCAACCTCGTGACGATGCACTACTCCTGGAGCGTGCTTCCGCAGAACACCGGCTACAAGAGATCGGAAGAGCACAC
>JBICHM010000158.1:0-3792 GCA_043101835.1 Phycisphaerales bacterium
AGCGCGAAGCCGGGGAAGATCGCGCTCGTGCGCTCCCCGGCTTCGCGCTCGGCGCGGGCATGACGCCCGACCGGGCGCTCGCGGCGGCCCTCGCCGACCTCGGCATGCCTTTGACCCCCCTCGCGGAGCTCCGCGAACGCCAGGGCGTGATCGTCTACCGGTTTGAAGCGACCCACCTCGCCCAGCTGTCGCCGGAGGCGCCGCCGGTCTTTCTCTCGCGAGGCGGTCGCCTTCGCTCGCGCGTCGATGTCGCCCCCGCGGCGCTGCGCGACCTCGGCGACCGCATCGTCACGCACCTGCTGCTGCGCACGTGGCCGGGTGAGGAGCCCCTCGGGCTGATGGGCGTCTACCGGCCGGCGCAGGGCGACTTCGCCGAGCCGGTGGTCGGTTCGGCGCGCGCGCAGGCGATGGCGGCGCTCGCGCTGGCCTGCTGGGCCGAGGCGCGAGGACGCGCGCGCGCGCGCGACGGCGCCATCGCCACGTTGCGCGATCTGTCGATCCTCCACGAGAGCGAGGAGGCGATCGACACCGATGCCGTGGCGTGCGCGTTCGCACAGATGACGCTCGCTGAACTCGGGGCGTTCGAGGCGCCCGACTTCGACGGCGCCGCCTTCCGGGAGCGCGTGACCGAGGCGCTGCGAATCGCCTACGACGAGGAGTCCGGCTTCGCGCAAGGGTTCGCGCCGCCTGAGCGCGCCGTGATCGCCGCGGGCCTCGCGTCGACGCCCGCGATGCACGACCGAGCGCGCCACGCGACGCGCCGGCTCTTTCGTGCGTCGACCCCGGCGTCGCTGCCGGCGATGATGCCGTGGCTCGGCTGGGCGGAGCTGTCGCTGCTCGAACCCGGAGCTGCGCCCCCCTCGGCGGTTGCGCTGCTCGACTTCCGCTCGCTCGTTTGGCGTCACCAGCTGACGGCCGATGCGCTGGACCCGCGCGATGCGGATCTCGCTGGCGGCGTCGTCTTCACCGCCGGCGGCGCCGCGCTCCCGACCGACCAGACACTCCGCCCCCTCGCGTTCATCGCCACCATGCTCGGCGACGCCTCGCTGACGCCCGGGGCCGAACTGGCGCCGGAGTTCGGGCGCCTCGTCGCCTCGCTGCGGTTCCTCGCCCAGCTGACCGCCGGCGACGCCGAGGCCCACATGTACGCCGACCCGCGTCGTGCGGTCGGGGGTGTGCGCACAGCCCTGTGGGACCAGCGGATGCCCCTCGAATCGAGCGCGATGGGCCTGCTGACGCTCGCAGAGACGCTGCGCTCGCTCGAGAAGCGGACCGGCGGTGACCGAACCGGGGGCGACTGAGCCGCGAACAGCCAGTCGCGGCGCCCGGTTGGCGTCGCGCCACTTGGGAGGGCTCGCTGAATACCCTTCCGACAGGAGCACGCCCATGCTGACGCGCCGCCTTGCCCTCCTCTCCCTCGTTGCCCCCCTCTCCGCGGCGCCCCTCGCCCAATCGGCCGCCGGCCAGTCGTCCGGGCAGTACGGGGAGCGCCAGGCTGACCCGCGCTCGGTCACGCTCGCCCACATGCTCAAGCCAGTGACGGTGGAGCTCGCCGACGCCCGGCTCGAGGATGTCATCCGGTTCATCGAGGACGCCTCGGGCGCCGACCTCGAGCCGGTCTGGATCGACGAGCACCCCAGCGGTCTCGACCCTGACGCCGAGGTGAGCATCGCCGTGCGCAATGTCGAGTTCCTCACCCTCCTCGAGCGCGTGCTCGATCGAGTGGACGACGAGTTCGATGCGGCGACCTGGCAGATGGCGCCGGACGGGCTGATGGAGGTCGGCCCGCGCAGCGCGCTCAATCAGCGCACGCAGACGCACATCTACGATGTGAACGACCTGCTCTACGCGTTGCCGTCATTCCGGGAGGTTCCGGACCTCGATCTCGGCGCCATCCAGGAAGGCGGGGGCGGCGGCGGGCAGACGACGCAGATCGAGACTGAGGAGGGCGAACGCGTCCCGCGCTCGGTGCGCATTCAGGATCTCTCGAACCTGATCCAGGAATACATCGAGCCGGACCAGTGGGTAGACAACGGCGGCGACGCTGCATCGATCACCGAGTGGAACGGGACCTTCATCGTCCGTGCACCGGACTACATCCACCGGCAGATCAGCGGCTACGCGTTCTGGCCGAGCGAGCGGCTGATCAACAGCGTGGGCGGCGCATCGCGCTAGCCGAGGATCGGCAGGCGCATCGAACGCTTCAGCTCTTCGACGGGGCGCGCGACGAGGTCGTACCCCTCGCTCCCGACGACCGTGCAGCGGACCAGCTCGCCCGGGGCGAGACGCCCGCGGCTCTGCACGAACGTCACACTGTCCACCAGCGGCGCCTGGAAGTACGCCCGGCCCTTGTGGTGGTGGACGGCGTCGCCGGCCTCTGCGGAGGCGATCTGCTCGTCGATGAGCACATCGAACTGGCAGCCGCTGGTCTCGGGCTGATCCGGGTCGAACTGGTCGGCAAGGTACGCCGCCTGCTCGAAGGCGATCTGCTGCTGGAGCGCCATGATCTCCTCGCGCCGGCGCGCCTTCACCTCCGCGGGCACGCGCAGGGCGGGGTCGCATTCCATCGTGCCGGCGACCGTGCCGTCCTCCTGCGAGTACTCGAAGACGCCGAGCATGTCGAACCCGACCTCCTCGATGAACTCGAGGAGCTGCTCGTGATCCTCGTCCGTCTCGCCGGGGAATCCACTGATCAATGTGGTTCGGATCGCCATGCCGGGGATGCGCTCGCGCAGCTTGTGCATCAGCTCGCGCTGCTGCTCGGCGCGCACATTGCGGCGCATCGCGGTCAGCATGCGGTCGCTGGCGTGCTGCAGCGGGATGTCGATGTACTTCACCACATGCGGCAGATCGGCGATGGCGTCGATCATCTCGTCGGTGAAGGTGCTGGGGTAGGCGTACATGAGGCGCGCCCAGCCGTGGCCCGCGGCGTGGGTGTCGATCGCGTCGTTCACCGCGCGCAGCAGTTCCGGCAGCCCGCCGCCGTCCTTGCCGTCGTAGCCGAGGCCGCGACCGATGTCGTCGCCGTACGAGGTCGTGTCCTGCCCGATGAGGTTCAGTTCGAAGGCGCCGTCGGCGAGCAGCTCCTTCGCCTCGCCGACGATGGCGTCGAGATTCTTGGAGCGCATCTTGCCGCGGATGCTGGGGATGGTGCAGAAGGCGCACTTCTGGTTGCAGCCCTCGCTGACGCGCAGGTAGGCGTAGTGGCGGGGCGTGATGCGCAGGCGCGCGGCGTCGCTCTCGAAGTAGCCGACGCCCTTGCCGTCCTTGCCCTGCACGGTCAGGCCGACGACATCGCGCCCCCGCTCCTTCGCCGCCGTCAGCGCGTTCGCGGCGATCCAGTACGACGGCGCCTGCCCGTCATCCAGCCCGCTGCGCGTCGGGCGCACGCCGGTGACCGCCTCGACCACCTTGTCGCGGTCGAAAACGCCGACGAGGGCGTCGATGCCGGGGGCCCAGTCGAGCATCTTCGCCCGGTGGCGCTGCACGAGGCAGCCGGCGACGACGACCCGCTTTACCCGTCCGTCGGCCTTGCGCGCGAGGGCGTCCTGGATGACCTCGAGGGATTCCTGCTTGGAGGCCTCAAGGAAGCCGCAGGTGTTGATGACGACCGCATCGGCGTCGTCCCCGGCGTCGGCGGAGACAACCGACAGCCCGGTCTCGGCGAGCATGCCGAGCATCTTCTCGGAGTCCACCGTGTTCTTCGGGCAGCCAAGGCTGACCAGGGAGACACTGGAGACGGGGGCCAGGGTGTCGGGGACGGTCTGGGGCATGGCGGGAAGTGTAGGAGGG
>JBICHM010000159.1:0-3829 GCA_043101835.1 Phycisphaerales bacterium
TACCAGAGGCTACGACCCGCAGAATCCCGACGAAGAGCGTCGGGCCCACGACAGCGTGGCCGGGTTCCCCTGGGGGACGAGGCACGGGTGACAGGAACGACGGAGGCCATCACCACGATGACGGAGCGCGCCCGGGAGACCGCACGCGCCGGCGCCTGCGTGGTGCTGGCCGGTGGGATCAAGCCGTCGCCTCTGGCCAGCGAGGCGCGATCGCCCGTGCTCGACCTGTGGTTGGGCGAGGGCGGGAGCGTGCTGGAGCACTGGCTGGAGCGGGTGTCGCGCGCCAGCAAGCCCGGCGCGCCGGTGCGCGTGGTGCACGACGCGAAGCAGCCGGCGCCGCACGCGCCCGGACGGGCGAGCGGGATGGCGGTGTCGATTGTCGCGGAGCCGCGCTCGTATCGCGGCCCGGCGGGCATCCTCGCCGATGTGTGCGCCGATTTGCCCGAGGATTCAACGGTGCTGTTGGGCGATGCGGCGCGCTGGCTGAGCGCTGCGCCGAGCGACCTGCTCGAGGCGCACGCGGCGCGCGGCGCCTCGGTGACCGTGGGGGTGAACGCCGACGGATCGCCGGCGGGCCTGTACGCCCTGCGCGCCGGGGCGCTCGCCTGCGTGCCGAAGAAGGGGTTCATGGACATCAAGGAACAGTGGCTCACGCGCCTGCGCGCTGACGGCGGCGAGGTGTGGACACACCGCTTCGCCGGCGACGGCGCCCTCCCCCTGCGCACGCGCGAGCAGTTTCTCGAGGCCGCCCGGCTCGCCTCCGGCGGCGAGGCGCCCCTGGCGGGGCGCAGCGTCTGGGATCGCGCCGGCGGCGCCGGCGCGTGGCGCGCCGCGTCGCGAGACGCGTCGGTCGGCGAGGGCACCTCGATCGTGGAATCCGTGGTGATGCCCGGCGCCGAAGTCGGCTCCGGAGCAGCGGTCGTGCGTTCGATCCTGTGTCCCGGGTCGCGCGTGGAGGCGGGCGAAGTGGTCAGCGCGCAGGTGCGCATCGGCCGAGACGGGGGTAGGATGACCACGCACAGGGGAGATCCCCCCGCCGGGGGAACGCGAAGATGATCGAGCGAAGGAGCTGGCGATTCGTCGACGGCGTGCTCGTCATGTCGCTGGTCGGTCTCGCGGTTGCGGCGACCTGGCCGGTCTGGCAGGACATCTACGCCATCGCGACGCGCGACGAGGAACAGTCGCACATCCTGCTGGCGCCGCTGGTCGCGGCGTGGCTGATGTGGGCGCGTCGGCAGCGTCTGCGCCTCACGCGACCGCGCTGGTCGCTGCTGGGCCCGGCGGTGATCGCCGCAGGCTGGGGCCTGATCGCGCTTGGCTTTGCGCGCGCGTGGGATGTCTTCGAGCACCTCGGCGCGCTGGTGATCGTGCTCGGCGCCGCCCTGACGGTGCTCGGGCCGCAGTTCTTCCTGCGCTTCGGCGCGGCGGTCGCGGCGCTGCTGTTCCTGATCCCCGTGCCGGGGCGGATCCGCCTCCGCATCGCCGAGCCCCTGCAGGACATCTCCGCCCAGCTCGCCCAGTTCGGGCTCGAGCTCTTCGCGGTGCCGGTGACGCGCGCGGGCAACGTGCTGATCATCAACGGGCAGGAGGTTGCGGTCGCCGAGGCGTGCAACGGCATGCGGATGGTCGCGGCCCTGGCGCTGGTGTCCTACGCCTTCGTCTTTTCGGTCCCGATGCGGAACTCGGTGCGCATCGGGATCCTGCTGGCCAGCCCGATCGTGGCGATCGTCTGCAACGTGCTGCGTCTCGTGCCGACGGTGCTTCTGTACGGCTATTCGAACATCGATGTCGCCGAAACGTTTCATGACCTGAGCGGGTGGGCCATGCTGTTCGTGGCGCTGGGGATCCTGTGGGCGATCCTCTCGACGCTGCGGTGGATCGAGGTCCCCATCGCGCCCTACGCGGTGGTGGAGGAGTGAGCGGGCCGATCGCACGCGCGGGCGGCCCGGAAGCGAGGATCCGATGAAGGACGCGATGAAGACGATCTCGCGCGCCGCGCCGGTGCTCACCGTCGCGCTGCTGCTGACGATCCTGCTCACGCGCGGGGCCGGCGCCTCGGCGGTGCCGGGGGCGGAGGCGTACCACGAGTCGGTCGCCGCGACGATCGAGCGGATCCCCTACAAGATCGGCGACTGGGTCGGGACCGACGTCGATGTCCCTCCCGCCGCGAAGAAGCTGCTGAAGCCCAACAAACTGATGCAGCGCCGCTACGAGCACATCGTGACGGGCCGCACCTTCAACATCCTCGTCGTCCACTGCAAGGACTCGCGCGACATGATCGGCCACTACCCGCCGAACTGCTACCCGGCCAACGGGTGGACGCCGACAGGCTCGAGCGAGGCGTCCTTCTCGCTCGACAGCGGCACCTTCGGGGCGCGCGAGTACCAGTTCAACCGTGTCGCCGACGGCGTCGAGCAGCGTCTGCGCGTGTTCAGCTTCTTTGTGCTGCCAGCGCGGGATGCGGAGATCGCGTCCGATTACGACGCGGTCGCCGCCGCGTCGCGCGACCGACGCAACACCGGGCTCGGCGCCGCACAGGTGCAGCTGCTCGGCGGAGAGTCGTTGTCCGCGGCGGAGCGCCGCGAGATCGTCGAGGAGTTCATCCGGGCGCTGGAGCCTGTGATCCGGGTGATCGGTGAGGGCGTGCAGTCATGACTGATCCGAACGATCATCCCTTCAACCCGGCCGACGATCGGTTCGAGCCCGACCACGGCCAGCCCGCGCCGGCGCCGAACCCGCTGCTGCTGGTGCACCGTCGTCTGCGCGGTCGCTACAAGTGGGCCGTTACGTTCGGCCTGCTCCTCGCCGCGCCCTGCGCCGTCGCCGGCTGGTTCGCGATGCCCGTGCAGTACGCCAGCCAGGGTCTGGTCGAGGTGCGCACGAACATCGATCGCATCATCTACGAAATCCAGGAGAACCAGGCCAACCCCTTCATCGATCAGATGGTCGAGAACGAGCGTCAGCGCCTGGTGAGCCAGCAGAACCTCACGCTAGCGGCGCAGAACGCGCAGCTGCAGGGCGCCGGCTGGCCGTCGATTCCGGAAGGCACCGCGTTGCTGCAGCAGTCGCTGGAGGCGACCAAGTCGCGCTGGGGCACATTCATCAGCGTCTCGGTCGCGCACGAGGACCCGCGCCTCTCACAACTGGCGACCAACGCGGTGCTGACCGCCTATTTCGACGACTACGAGGCGCGGATGGGCACCAGCGCGCAGCGGCGCGAGACGGCGCTGCAGGGCATCGTGCAGTCGCTCACGCGCGAGCTGAACGCCAAGCGCACCGAGATGTTCAGCCTCTCGAACAACCTCGGCGCCGAGACGCTGCCCCGACGGCTCGAGACCAAGACCGAGGAGCTCGCCAACTATGACCGTGCGCTGACGCAGCTCGACATGGCGATCGCCGAGGCGCGCAGTTTCGAGGCCGGCGACATGGCCGCTGAGCAGCCTGCCTACACGATCGAGGAGCTCGCGCTGGAGGACAGCGAACTCTCGAACCTCGTCGCCGCGCGCGATGAGCTGCTCGCACGCCAGGAGACGCTCAGCGAGAACCTGCTGCCCAACCATCGCACGATGCGCGAGCTGCAGCGACAGATCGACGAGGTGCTCGCGCGCATCGACGCGAGGGCGCAGACCGTCGCCAATCGCGTCGGCGCCGAGGAGGGACTCACGGGCGGCGCCTCCGTCGCGCAGCTCGAGTCCCGGCGCGATCGCTATCGCGAGGAGCGCGCGGCGGTCAGCGAAGAGGTGAACGAGCTCGCCCGGTCCGCGCGCCTGCTGCAGGGCACGCGGATCGAGGTTGAGGATCTCGAGCGCCGCCTCGACGAGGCCAGCAC
>JBICHM010000160.1:0-10628 GCA_043101835.1 Phycisphaerales bacterium
TAGAACAGGATCCGCTCGGTGACGGTCGTCTTGCCGGCGTCGATGTGAGCGGCGATGCCGATGTTGCGGAGCATGGAGAGGTCGGACATGGATGTGGTCCTGCCTGCGTCGGGACTTGGCGGAACGGAGGGTGTGGGTGCGTGGCGCCGGGCGAATGCGGGACGCGGATCGGACGCCGTTCCCGCGTCTCGATCCGCCTTCGCCCCTCAGGGCGCCGGCGAACAACTCTGGTGATGCGTCGTCCGGCGTGCGGCGATGACGCCATCTCCGCCGGTTCGTGCCGTACTTGATGCCTGCAGACGCCCGTGGCCGGGCGTATGCCCCTCGATCGGGGCGTCGGGGGACGCTCCGCCGACTCGCGCGAGGCGGTCGCCGGAGCGAGCCTCACCGCGGGCCGGCCTCGTCGTCCTCGTCAGAGAACTCCATGCCAGCGCTCCTGTTCTGTCGGCGCCGGGCGGGCGCGGAGCCTCCGCGCAAACCGCCTGGGAAGGGGGAGTCTAGCCCCCCGCTATCACGCGTCAAGGCGGCTTTGCCCGGGCCAGCGGCGCCGGCCAAAAACGACAGGCCGCCGGCGAGGAATCGTCCCGCCGGCGGCCTGAACTTGGTCGCTTCGATCCGGGTCAGGTCAGTCGGCGTCGACGTCCAGCTCGCGAACGAGGAATGCCCAGCGATCCGCGGCCTGCTCGATCTGCTTGCTCGTGGGCGTCCCGGCCCCGTGCCCGGCGCGCGTCTCGATGCGGATCAGCACCGGGTTGTCGCCGGCGTGGGCGTGCTGCAGTGCCGCGGCGTACTTGAAAGAGTGCGCCGGCACCACTCGGTCGTCGTGGTCCGCCGTCGTCACCATCACCGACGGGAACGCCGTGCCCGGGGTCAGGTTGTGGTACGGCGAGTAGGCGTAGAGCGCCTCGAACTCCTCCGGGTTCTCCGGCGAGCCGTAGTCGCTCTCCCACGCCCAGCCGATCGTGAACTTGTTGAACCGCAGCATGTCCATCACGCCCACCGCCGGGATCGCGGCGCCGAAGAGATCTGGACGCTGGTTCACGACTGCGCCGACCAGCAGGCCGCCGTTGCTGCCGCCGAAGACAGCCAGCTTGTCGGGGCGCGTGTACTCGCTCTCGACCAGCCACTCGCCTGCGGCGATGAAGTCATCGAAGACATTCTGCTTGTTGAGCTTCATGCCGGCCTGGTGCCAGTCCTCGCCGTATTCGCCGCCGCCGCGCAGGTTGGCGACCGCGTAGACGCCCCCCATCTCGAGCCACGGGATGTTCGCGACGCTGAAGCCCGGCGTCATGGGGATGTTGAACCCGCCGTAGCCGTAGAGCAGCGTCGGGTTCGAGCCGTCGAGCACGAGGCCCTTCTTGTGCGTGATGAACATCGGCACGCGCGTGCCGTCCTTGCTCGTGTAGAAGACCTGCTTGGTCACGAAGTCGTCGGGGTTGAAGTCGACGACCGGGCGGCGCCACAGCTCGCTCTCGCCGGTGGCGATGTCGTACCGGAAGATCGCGCCGGGATCCGTATACCCCGTGAACGAATAGAACGTCTCGGTGCTGTCGGCGTCGCCACCGAAACCGCCGACCGAGCCGATCCCCGGCAGCGACACATCGCGGATGAACCGCCCCTCGGGCGTGAACACCTTCGCGGCGGACTTCGCGTCCTCGAGGTAGGTCGCCACGATGTGGCCGCCGATGTGGCCGACGCCCTGCAGCGTGTTCTCGCTCTCGGGGATGATCGTCTTCCACGACGACTTGCCGCTGTTGTTGATGTCGACCGCGATCACGCGCCCGCGCGAGGCGTCAAGATCCGTGCGGAAGAAGAACGTGGGCCCGTCGTTGCCGATGAACGCGTACTGCGCATCGCCCTGGTCCAGCAGCCGAATGACCGGCGCTTCGGGCAGCGAGAGCGGCTTGAAGTACACGCGGTTCTTGCGGCTCGTGCCCTCCCAGACGGTGATGATCAGGTACTCGCCGTCGTCGGTCACGCTGCCGTTGAAGCCCCATTCCTTCTTGTCGGGACGCTCGTAGACGAGCACGTCCTGGCTCTGGTCGGTGCCGAGCCGGTGGTAATAGAGCTTCTGGAAATAGTTCTGGCCCTCGAGCTCACTGCCGGCGCGCGGCTCGGCGTAGCGGCTGTAATAGAACCCCTCGCCGCCGGCGTCCCACGATGCGCCGCTGAACTTCGACCAGCGGATCTCATCGGGCAGGTCGCGCCCGGTGTCGACGCTGCGCACGCGCCAGGTGCGCCAGTCGCTGCCGCCGTCGCTCGTGGCGTAGGCAAGGTGCTTGCCGTCCGGGCTGACGGCGATGCCGCCGAGGCTCACCGTGCCGTCATCGCTGAGGGTGTTGGGGTCGAGCAGCTCGCGCGCCTCGCCGTCGAGGTACTCGGCGACATACAGCACGCTCTGGTTCTGCAGACCCGTGTTGCGGCTGAAGAAGTAGCGCCCGCCCTCCTCGAAGGGCATGCCGTACCGCTCGTAATTCCACAGCTCGGTGAGGCGCTTCTCGATCGCCCCACGCTCCGGGATGCTCTCGAGATACGCGAATGTCACCGCGTTCTGGGCTTCGATCCAGGCGCGCGTCTCAGGGCTGTCAGGATTCTCGAGCCACCGGTACGGGTCGTGCACGCGCACGCCGTGATAGGTGTCGTAGTGCTCGACGCGCCGGGCGTCGGGGTACGACAACGCGACCGAACCTCCGCCCGACGACGCGCTCGTCGATCCGCTCGCGCGCTGCGTCGAGCGCGCGGGCGTCTCGCTGTCGGTCGAGGCGGCGCGGTCCTTCGCGCAGCCGACGAACGCCGCCCCGGTGAGGCTCGCGGCCCCGACCAGCGCGGCCAGTCTTGCCAGTTCCTTCATGTGCATGTCGCTCTCCGTCGCGTAGGTGGATTTCGCGGACGGAGGCAGGATACCGAACGAAGCCCGGCGGCGGGCGCCGGTCCCGGCGCTACTGCACCAGCCCCTTGGTCAGGCGCATGAAGGCCGTCTCGAGGTTCACCGCCTCCTCCGTGAACTTCGTGAGCCGGAACCCGGCGTTCACGAGGCGGTTCGGGATGTCGCTGACATCCACCCCCGCCCGCTCGTCGAGGACCACCCGGATCTCGTGCCCGTCGCCGCCGGCGACCGCCTCGCCGTCGGCCGCCTGCACCTCGGCGCGGGTCACGCCGGGGATGGCCCGCAGCGCCTCCGCGGCGTCCTCGGTCCGCTGCAGCACCGCGATGTGCAGCACATGCCCGACGCGCGCCTTGCGCAACGCCTCCCGCACGCTTCCCTGGTACAGCAGCCTGCCCCGCTCGATGATGCCGACGGCGTTACAGAGCTCGGCGAGTTCATGAAGGATGTGGCTCGAGATCAGGATGGTCTTGCCCATCCGCTTGAGTTCCTTCAGCAACTCGCGCATCTCGATGCGGGCGCGCGGATCAAGACCGCTGGCCGGCTCGTCGAGCAGCAGCACCTTCGGGTCGTGCAGCAGCACGCGCGCGACGCTGAGGCGCTGCTGCATGCCGCGGCTCAGGCTGTTGACCTCACTGACCGCCTTATGGGTGAGGTCCGTCAGTTCGAGCACATCGGCGACCACGCGCTTGCGCTGCCCGCCGTGGATGTTGTACGCCGCCGCGAAGAACTCGAGGTACTCCCCCACCATCATGTCGTCGTAGGCGCCCATGAAGTCGGGCACGTAGCCGATGATCGGGCGGATCAGCCTGTTCTGGTAGCCGACCGTCAGCCCGTTGATGGTGGCCTGCCCGCTCGAGGGTTTCAGCAGCGTCGCGAGGATCTTGATCGTCGTCGTCTTCCCGGCGCCGTTGGGGCCGATGAAGCCGAAGCAGTCGCCCTCCTCAATGCGCAGATCGAGGCTGTCGAGCGCCGTGAAGTCGCCGTAGCGCTTCGTCAGGTTGACGGTCTCGATCATCGACATCGCGTCAGCGGGCTCCATCGCTCGGCGCGGGATACGCCGGCGGATCAGCGGGGAGAGGATACACCCAGCGCACGAGCGTCCGGCCGCGCGTCAGCACCTCGCGCCCATCCACGCGCAGCGGGACGGGGCTCTCGGCGTCAACCGTCTGCCCCAGCACGATCAGGCACGGCTGCGTGAACCAGGCCGACAGGTCCCACCCGTGCGCCACACGCTGGCGGATCATCCTCGTCCCGCGCATCGACCGGTAGTCCGGCGGCGGCAGCACATCGTGGAAGGCCATCATCTCGAGGCGGCGCGGGAGAAACCGCGCATCGAGCTGCTCGCCGCTGAAGCCGCCCCCGAGCGCCTGCCCGCTGTTGGCGAGGCTCTCGAAATACGCCCCCGTCACATCCGCCGTCCCGAGCGACCCGAGCGAGAGCTCCTCCCCCGGCGCCCAGTCACCGGCGAGTCGCCAGGAGCGCGTCCGCGCGAGCATCGGGCCGCCTTCGCCGCGGTCTTCGAGCAGAAACTGCCGCTCCACGAGCACCACCACCACATCCTCGAGCGCCACCGGCAGGTCGTGCGTGAGCGCGCCGTCGAGGACGCCGTCCGGGAGCAGGCGGACCTGGCCGTCCCGTGGCAGTGGCAGGCGCCAGCGCGGCGCTCCCTTCCAGTCGGCTTGGAACTCCTTCACCGTCGATCGCGTCGGCACGGTCACCGACGCCGGATCCCGCGCTTCAATCACGTAGTTGCGCGCATCGGGAAAGGTGCTCCCCATACCAAAGTCGGGCGACGACCACGGGCCGATCGCCTGCGTCCACGCACCCGACTCGGTCTCGTCGCCGACGCTGACGGTCTGTTCGCCGTAGGTCGGCAGCAGCACGCTGAACCACGAACGCGCCCGCTGCAACCCTTGCCCGTACACGTGGTCAAGCAGCGTCAGGTGCGTGATCTCGACCGTCGCCGGCCGGATCGCGCGCGCCCCCGCCCATGCCACGACGCTGAAGAGCCCCGTCGTCATCACGAAGACGACCCAGGCGTGGCGCTGCTTGTTGCGCCACTTCAGCAGCCCGAAGCCGCCCGGCCCGGCGATGACCAGATACGCCGCGAAAACAGCCAGTCCCAGCAGCACGCCCACGCCGGCGCGTCCGGTCTTGTCGATCTGGCGTCCGAAGTCGCCATCGATCCACGACTGCTCGCGCAGTGTGAAGTTCGCGCCGGTCCGCCCGCTCCGCAGTTCCTCCATCTCCGGCGGCGAAAGCACATCGAAGCGGTAGCCCAGCACGCGATGCCAGAACCGCTGCGCATCGAGGCGCGTCGCCAGGTCCCGGTCCGCCACATCAAGGCCGACGAGCGTCACCATGCCCGCGCCGACCACGCGGCGCACGACCACCGGCGCCCCGTCCGGAGCCGCGAGAATCGGCGCGGCGACATCCGGCGCCGTCTCCGGAGCGATCTGAAACGTCTGCACGACCGCGCTCTCGGGCATCGGCAGGCGTTCGCTCTCAGTGAGCAGCGCCCGATACGGCTCGAGCGACACACCCTCGCGACGCTGGATCCGCGCCTCGGGCATCAGGTCGGCCAGCGGGTTCGCGGCGGCGTTCGCCCACACGCCCCCCACCGGCGGCAGCACCACCACGAGCCGCCCGCCGCCGTACACCCATTCCCGCAGGGCCTCGGCCGCCTCAAGGCGCAGCAGCGACGGATCGCCGCCGGTCCAGATGATCGTCTCGAGCGACGCCAGCCCCAGCCACATATCCGGCATCGACCCCGCCAGACGCTCGGGCTCCAGCTGCGCCACGCGGATCCACTCGTGGCTCGTCGGCGGCAGGTTGCTCGTCGCGACCGACGCCCCGTACTGATCCACCCCGGCGCGCGAGCGCCCGATCACGCCGATGAGCGCATCGCCCGGGTCGATCACCCGACTCGGCGCAATCCGCGCCACACCGATCTGCCGGCCGATGCGCAGCGCATCGTCGTCGCCGTCGGTCTGCACCTCGCGGATGGTGACCTGCAGCACCTCAGTCGGTTCGAAGTCGAAGGGCAGGCGCGCATACAGCCACACACCCTGCGTCACGCCCGGGTTCAACGTCACAATACGCTCGTACAGCGCCGTGTCGCCGTCGGCGTCGCGGATGTGCAGGCGCACCGCCGCCGCACGAACGCGATCGGCACGGTCGGTCAGCGTGAGCCGAATCCCCGCGTAGTCCCCGGCGCGAACCACCCCGGCGAATCCGAACGCCTCGACACCGACCTCGACTTCACCGGACGAGACGACGCCCGAGTCCGGCGACTGCGCACGCACGGCGGCGGGCGTCAGGGCCAGAGTCACGGCCAGCAACACGAGTCGTCGGAGGAGGGAAACCACCGGCCGGATCATACCGGCCTCAAGGCCCCCGCCCCGACCGCCGATTCTGCCGGCATGGTCGCCCTGGAACCCATCGAATGGCTCGCGGTCACCGGCGTCGCCGGCGCGGCGGCGATCGGGCTGCTCCACATCGTGGCCGTCCGAATCCGCAACGACCGAGAGATCGGCGAGCTCTTCCGCATCGCCATGGACATCCGCCGCCGCCACGAGGCGCGGATGGATGCGCTCCGGGGCGGCGTCCATCTCGACGACGAGGCATTCGATGTCGTCATCGTCGACGAAGACGACGACATCCCGGGCGAAGCCCCAATCGCGCCCGAGCCCGCCCGACGCGCCGCCTGAGCGCTGTCAGGCCGTCGCGCCCATTTCGCTGAACGCCTCGACCAGGCGCACGTGCGCCTCAGACCCGAGGCGGAAGCAGTCCAGCTCGAACTTCTCATTCGGTGAATGCACACGATCGTCGTCGAGGCCGAACCCCATCAGGATGGTGTCGAGGCCCAGCAGTGTCTTGAAGAGCCCGACGATCGGAATCGACCCACCCGTCTTGATCAGCGGCGCGCCACCCCCCGACTGTCCGCCGACCGCGCTGAGCGCGCGTCGCGCCGCCTGCAGGTGGGGCGAATCGGTCGCCACCGTCGCGGGCGCCCCGCCGTGCAGCTCGTCGAACTCGAATCGGCACCCCGCCGGCGTGCGCGCCTCGAGCCAGGCCTTGAACGCCATCGCGATCTCGTGCGGATCCTGATCATCGACGAGCCGGAAGGACACCTTCGCCGTCGCCTTACTGGCGATGACCGTCTTGGCGCCGGGCCCCTGGTACCCGCCCCAGATGCCGTTGATATCGCAGGTCGGGCGAGCCCACTCGCGCTCGATCGCCGTGAACCCGGCCTCGCCGACATCGGCGTCCGGGCCGAGGCCGATCTTCTTCAGCGCCGCGACCTGGTCGAAGCCAAGCTCCGCCCAGGCGCTGCGCACCTCGTCGGGGAGATTGCGCACGCCGTCGTAGAATCCCGGGATCGTCACGCGCCGCCTGTCGTCCCACAGCTGTGCGAGCACCTTGGAGAGCTCGTTGATCGGGTTCGGCACGCGCCCGCCCCACAGGCCCGAGTGCAGGTCCTGATCGGGCCCGTGCAGGGTCACCTGCGTGTACGCAAGCCCGCGCACGCCGTAGGTGATCGCGGTGCGCCCGCGCCCGAGCATGCCGGTGTCGCTGATCAGGCAGACATCACATTTGCGCAGCTCGGCCTCATGCTCGCGCAGGAACGGCTCGAGGTTGCTCGACCCGGACTCTTCCTCGCCCTCGAGGAGAATCGTCACCTTCATCGGGACCTCGCCGGTCGCGCTGTGCCAGGCGCGCATTGCTTCAAGGAAGGTCGCCACCTGTCCCTTGTCGTCGCACGCGCCGCGCGCCACGATCCGCTCCCCCGGTCCGTCCGGGATCGCCGGCTTGATGATCGGTTCGAACGGTGGGCTCTCCCAGAGTTCGAGCGGGTCCGGGGGCTGCACGTCGTAGTGCCCGTAGAAGAGCACGTGCGGCCCCTGGTAGTCCTTCGACCCCGGGTGCTGCGCCCACACGATCGGATGGCCCGGCTTCGCCTTCGTGCCCGTCTCGCGCAGGCTCGCATCCACACCGATCCCGCGCAGGAAATCGGCGGCCCATTGGCCGGCTCGGCGCGTGTCGTCGTTGTGCGCCGGATCGGTGCCGACGCTGGGGATCCGCAACCACTCCCGGAGACGCTCGATCGAGCGGGGCTCCTCGTCCTTCAGCGTGGCGACAACGCGTTCGACATCCGCCATGGCGACCTCCGGCTGGCTGTGTGTAGATCGGGGCTGCACGCCCGCACCCGTTCCCGGGAGAGGCAGCCTAGCCGCACGCAGGCGCCGTCGCCCGGTCTCAGAGCATGAAGATGGCGAGGCCGATGAGCACGCTGAACATCGCGCTGCCGGTCATCAGGCCGACGACAAACGCAGCACGGCGCCGTCGCTGCCGGCGCTTCCGCTCCACGGCCAGCAGACGATCGGCCCACTCTTCCAGTCGCGCACGCTCCACCGGCGCGCCGACCGGCGCAAGGCCTTCCATCTGGGCGTACGAGCGCGGCGGACGGGCGTAGAGGTCCGCCTGACACGACGGACACCGGTATTTCACCAGCGCCAGAGGACCCTGCACCTCCGGGCCGCCATACCCGCAGGCCAGACACATCTTCTGGTTCAGCCGGACTCCGCCAGCCTGACGAACACCCGCCATGACCCGACTATAACACCGGGTCGCCGGGTGGCCGCAAGAGGAATGTCGCGCAATCGCGCCGATCGTGGCGCGACCCGCGCATCGGAGACTGAATGCGCGATTTATCGCTCCGAGACTGGGAAGAACAGCTTCGTCGCCTCGGCGCAGGCGACGATCACGCGCCGATCGACGGCGCCCCCGCGGGCTTCGTTGCGTCGCGCCGCAGCCTCCCGCCGGAAGCCGCGCCCGCGCGAACCGGGCTCGATGACCTGCTGTGGCGCTGCGTCGCCGACCCCGCCATCGACTGGCGCAGCGCTCTCGATCTTGACGCCGGCCCCGCCCCGCTGACAGGCGTCCTGACAGATGCGTCCACCATCGAGGTCTGGACCGAGCGCGAACTCGCATCGCTCCACGCGCTGGCGCGACTCGCCACGCGCACAGGCGACGACCGGGCGCGCGATCGCGCCCTCGATTGCGCCACCTGGCACCTCGAGCACACCCAGCCCGACAACGCCACCAACCGGCCGTGGGCGGCACACGTCTTCCTGCTGCTGGCGCGCGACCGCGACAGCCACGACGCCCGGCTCTACGCCGAGACGCTCGTGCACAACTGCATGGTCACAACAGGCAAGCCCGACCCCCTGAGCGCGGCGATCCTGCGCGACGCGGCGGACGCGCTGGCCGACGAAGCCTCGCCGTAATGGGATTCGGTCAGGCGGAGCCGCCGGCCTGGCTCACGCGGCGCTCGTCGGCCGCCTGCTCCTGGCCCGGGGTCAGGGTTGGACGACCCTCGTTCTGGCTCAGCTGGGCGTTCTTCCCGTCGTCGCGCGTGGCGGCGTCCATGTCGTCCTGGATGCCCTTGAGGCCCTTCTTGAACTCGACGATGCCCTGACCGATGCTCCGGCCCACCTCCGGCAGTCGCCTGCCGAAAATCAGCAGTCCGATCACGCCGATGATGATCCATTCCCAGCCCCCGGGCATGCCGAAGGCGACGGTTGTCAGGGTCTCGTTCACGATGGACGCCCCATCCCCGGTGCGGGTGGCGGCCCGGACGGGCCACGAGGAAGTTCTACCGGCGGAAGCCTAGGCGGGTTCGCCCCCGCACGCACGGGGGGTACCCCCCACATCGGCGCGCGCCGGGCCTACCGCTCAGCCGCGTCCACCACATTCCGCATCAGCGTGGCCACCGTCACCGGCCCCACGCCCCCCGGGACGGGGCTGATCCAGCCCGCGACGGCGCTGACGGCGTCGAAATCCACATCCCCCACCGTCCGCATTTTCCCGGCCTCGTCGCGCACGCGCGTCGTGCCCACATCGATGACGATCGCCCCGGGCTTCACGAGGTCCGCCGTGATCAGCCCCGGCTTGCCCACTGCCGCGACGAGCACATCCGCGCTCCGCGCCAAAGCAGGCAGCCCCTCGGTGAACTTGTTGCAGGAGATCACCGTCGCGTCCTGACGCATCAGGAGCACGGCGATCGGTTTGCCGACGATGTTCGACGCCCCGACGACCACGCACCGCTTCCCGCGCAGCGCGGCGCCGGTTGATTCGATCATCGACAGCACCGCGCCGGCGGTGCACGGCACGAGGCTCGTGCGCCCGTAGACGATGTTCCCGATGTTCGCCGGGTTGACGCCCTCGACATCCTTCTCGGGGTCGATCAGCGCCTGCACCTTTTCGGCGTCCACGCCCTCGGGTACGGGCAGGTGCACCATGATGCCGGTGGAGGCCTCGTTCCGGTTCAGCAGCAGCACGCGCCCCGCAACATCGTCGAAGGACGCGTCCTCGGGCAGCTTGTGCAGGCGGTACTCGATGCCCAGTGTGTCGCAGGCGACGCCCTGGTTCTCCGCGTAGATCGCGGCGCCCGACTGCGGCCCCGCCGCGAGCACCGCGTCCAGACGGACCGGTCGCCCCTGGTCGCGCAGGCGCTTCGCGCGCCGGGCGGTCTCTTCGCGGATGCTCGCCGCGAGCGCCTTGCCGTCGATGATGCGGGCGGTGGCCATCGGGAGGCAGCATACCGGGCCGCCCGCACTGCGCGTGGCCGGTAGCATCCTGCGCATGGCCGCCTCGAAGAAGCCCGCCGCCCGACGCGTCGCCGAACTCCGGCGCCTGCTCCAGCAGGCAAATGTGGATTACTACGTCCACGCCAAGC
>JBICHM010000161.1:0-9046 GCA_043101835.1 Phycisphaerales bacterium
GACTCGGCGCGGGTGGCGCGGACAGCCTGGGTGGTGGCGATCGCGAGGCCGAGGACGAGGGCGCAGACGACGGCGACGGCGGTGCCGACGAGGGCGCGGTTGCGGCGCGCGAACTTGCGGATCTGGTACATCGCGCTGGGCGGGCGCGCGCTGATGGGCTCATCGGCGAGGAAGCGGCGGATGTCGGCGGCGAGGGCCTCGGCGGACTGGTAGCGCCGGTCGCGGGATTTCTCGAGCGCCTTGCGCACGATGGTGTCGACATCGCCGGCGAGGGAGCGCGAGAGGGAGGCGAGGCTGACGGGCTCGGACTCCTGGATGAGGCGGACGGCCTCGTGGAGCATGCGTCCTTCGAGGTCGTAGGGCAGGCGATCGACGAGGAGTTCGTAGAGGACGACGCCGAGGGCGTAGACATCGCTGCGCGCGTCGATGGCGGCGGAGTCGCCGGCGGCCTGCTCGGGGGACATGTAGGGGACGGTGCCGAGGAGTTGTCCGGCGTGGGTGTGGAGGGTGGTGGTCTTGAGGTCGGCGTCGGTGGCGCGGGCGACGCCGAAGTCGAGGATCTTGGGTTCGCCATCTGAGGTGACGAGGATGTTGGCGGGCTTGAGGTCGCGGTGGATGACGCCGCGTTGATGGGCGTGGTGGACGGCGTCGCAGATTTCGGCGAGCAGTTCGAGTCGCTGCCGGAGGGAGAGGCGTTTGCGCTCGGCATAGCGGTCGAGGGCGTCGCCCCGGATGAACTCCATGGCGAAGTAGGGCTGGTGTCCGGCGGGGGATTCGAAGAGGCCGGCCTCGAAGACCTGGGCGATGCCGGGGTGCTGGAGGCGGCCGAGCAGGTGCGCTTCGAAGGCGAGGCGGCGCGCGGCGGCGCCGGGCGCGACGCCGGGGTTGATGACCTTCAGCGCGACGGTGCGTTTGGGGGATTCCTGTTCGGCTTCGTAGACGACGCCCATGCCGCCCCGGCCGATGCAGCGGTTGACGCGGTAGTGGCCGATGCGCTCGGGCATGGGCGGCGCGTCGGTGGAGGCGGTGAGTTTGTCGAGGTCGAGGGGGGCGCCGAGGGCGGGCTCATCGAGGGCGCCTCGTGAGGCGGCGTCTTCTGCGAGGAGGTCGAGGACTTCGCGCGCGAGGTCGTCGTCGCCGGCGGCCTGGGCGCGGACGAAGTCGTTGCGCTGGGATCGCGGCTGGCGCAGGGCAGCGCGGAAGAGGTCGTCGACGCGTTGGAAGTGGGAGTTCTCGCTCACGGCGTGCTCACGCGTCGGCGGCGCGGAGTTCGCGGTGGAGCCACGCGCGCGCCATGCGCCAGTCTTCGGCGGCGGTGGTTCGCGAGATGTCGAGGAGTCGTGCGGCGTCTTCGCTGGAGAGGCCGGCGAAGAAGCGGAGCTCGACGAGGCGGGCCTTGCGTTCGTCCATCTTCGCGAGGCGTTCGAGGGCCTCGTCGAGTGCGAGCATGTCGATGGTGTTGGCGCCGTCGCCGGCGTTGAAGTCGCGTTCGACGGCGTCGAGGGTGAGCTCCTGCCAGCCGCCCCCCCGCTTCTGCCGGCCTCGGGCGCGGGCGTGGTCGACGAGGATGTTGCGCATGGCCTTGGCGGCGATGACGAAGAACTGCGCGCGGCTCTTCCACTCGATGGCGTCGGAATCGACGAGGCGCATGTAGGCCTCGTGGACGAGCGCGGTGGGCTGAAGGGTGTGGCTGGCGCGCTCGTTGCGAAAGAAGTGTTCGGCGAGGGCGCGGAGCTCGTCGTAGACGAGGGGGAGCAGGTCGGCGGCGGCGGCGACCTCGCCCCCGGAGGCGCGGTTGAGCAGCTGGGTGGCGGTCTGCTGCTTCATGGTCGGGCCTCTGGATCCCTGGAGCCGGGCGCGCGTGATGGCGCGCACCTCGATGGTACTTGGGTCCGTCGGCTCTGCCCGGGAGTTTTCCCTGTTTTCCATCACCACCCCACTGCTCTGACGCCGTTGCGCGGGGACACGGGCGCCCCCGGAGTGAGGGCGTTGGCGGCGCGTCGCGCGCTCGGGAGATTCCCGGTGATTCACACAGTTGGTGATCGGGCCGGGCGCAGCGGGGCCCGGTGTCGCCGTGATGGGCGCGGAGAACGACACGAACACACGCTTTCGGGAGCAGACGGATGGCACGCAGAAGGACTGGAATCGGGCTGATCGGACTGCTGGGCGCAGCGTCGATCGCGACGGGCGCTGCGGCGCAGACGACCTGGGTGGTGGACGACGATGCGCCGGGCGATCCTGGCGCGCAGAACCCGCTGATCAGCGATCCGGCGGAGGACGGGACGGCGGCGCGCCCCTTCGACCGGATTCAGGAGGCGATCGACGCGTCGGCGGACGGTGACACGATCGCGGTGCAGCCGGGGCTGTACCTCGAGTTCGGGTCGGTGGACCTGAAGGGCCGCGTCGTGACGCTGGTCGGCGTGGGCGGCGCGAGCGTGACGACCATCGACATGCAGAACTGGAACGACAACGCGATGCTGTGCGTCACCGGCGAGGGCGCCGACACGGTGATCGACGGGTTCACGCTGCGCAACGGCGCGGCGAATGGGCCGGCGCCGGGCGAGCGCGGCGGCGGGCTGTACTGCAACCTGTCGAGCCCGACGGTGCGGAACTGCATCTTCGAGTTCAATGGGGCGGAGATCGGGGGCGCGGTGTACGCCAACGGCGGCGCCCCGGTGTTCGAGAACTGCCGGTTCGACTCGAACACGGCGACTGCGGGGGGCGGGGGCGGCGCGCTGTATCTGAACAACACAAACGCGTCGTTCGCCGACTGCGTCTTCGACGGGAACCTGGCGACGGGCGGGGCCGGGGGCGGCGTGACCACGGTCGGCAGCGGGACGGCGTTCACGGGGTGCGAGTTCATCGGGAACGAGGCGTCGGGCGCCGGCGGCGCGGTGAGCGTGAGCGGCTCGGGCGGCGGCGCGCTGCTGTTCGAGCGGTGCCATTTCACCGGAAATACGGCGAGCGGGGTCGGGGGGACGATCGTCGTCAACCCGATCGGCTCGCGCATCATGCTGGTGCAGAACAGCGTGCTCAACTCGAACACCGGGCTTCAGGGCGGGGCGCTGCAGATCGACGGCGGGCAGGTGACGGTCCGCAACTCGACGCTGTACGGCAACATGACGATGAACGGGTCGGCGAGCGCGATCCGGCGGAGCGCGGGATCGGCGACGGTGCAGAACTCGATCGTCCGCGCAGCCGGGGCGACGGGGACGTTGCTGAGCGGGTCGATCTTGATCAGCCATTCGAATATCGAGGGCGGCGGCGCGGGGACGGGGAACATCGACGCCGACCCGATGTTCGTGGACGCCATCGGCGGCGACTTCGCCCTGACCGCCGGCTCGGCGTGCATCGACGCGGGGAACAGCACGGTGATCGCAAACGATGTGGAGATCGACTTCGCGGGCGCGGCGCGGGTTGTGAATGATCCTGGCGCGCTGGCGACGGGTGTCGGGGTGTTCGGCTACTTCGTTGACATGGGCGCTCATGAGTGGCAGGCGCCGGCGGCGCCGAGCGGCTGCCCGGGCGATCTGACGGGTGACGGATTCGTGAACGGCGCGGATCTCGGCCTGCTGCTGGGGGCCTGGGGTGGCTGCCCCTGAGCCCGGCGCGTCCGGCAACGACGCGGCGCGTCTGCACGGGGCGAAGCCCCGCCCGGAGGAGGGGCGGGGCTTTTTTCTGCGCCGGCCGGGCGCGCGTGGCGCGGACGTCGCCCTGTCCGGAGACACCACCTTCCGGAGACGACGATGACACGGCGATGTGCAATTGCGGTTCTTGGGCTGATGCTGGGCGCGCTTGCGGCGGAGGAGGCCTCGGGCGCGGAGATCCATGTGCCGGCGGACCACGCGACGATCGGGGCGGCGATGATCGCGGCGGCGCCGGGGGACGAGATCGTGGTGGCGCCGGGGACCTATTCGAACGGCGTGCAGCCGCTGATCTCGAGCGGGCTTGGGCAGGGCAAGGACCTGGTCATCCGTTCGAGCGGCGGGCCGGAGGTCACGATCCTCGACGGGCTTGGGACGATCCGGCTGGTGGAGCTGTACCAGCAGGAGTCGAACGCCTTCGTGATCGAGGGGTTCACGTTGCGCAACGGCGTCTTCGCCACCAACTGGGGCGGGGCGATGCTGCTGTGGGACGCGTCGCCGACGGTGCGGAACTGCATCTTCGAGTTCAACGATGCGCAGTACGGCGGCGCCGTCGCGAACTACCAGGGCGGGAACGGCGTCTTCGAGGGGTGCGTGTTCCGGGATAACACCGCGGCGCTGGGCGGCGCGATCAACAACCACTTCAGCAGCCCGTCGTTCTTCGACTGCGTGATTGAGGACAACATCGCGACGGACGAGTCGCTCTACCGCGAGGGCGGGGGCGCGGCGAACCGGGTCGGCGTGATGCGGTACGAGCGGTGCGTGATCCGCGGCAACGAGGCGCAGACGGGGGGCGGCGTGCACGCGAGCTTCGACACGACGATCGAGATGATCGACTGCGTGGTCGAGGGGAACACGACGGTGACGAGCCGCGGCGGTGGGGTGAGCGCGACGCAGGGCGCGAGGATCCTCGCGGTGAATACGCGGTTTCTCGGCAATCGTTCGGCGCAGTGGGGCGGCGGGGCGTATATCCAGTCGTCGCCGCAGGCTTCCTTTGTGAACTGCGAGTTCAGCGGGAACTTCAACGATCGGTACACCGGCGCCGGGGTGTACGCGAGCCTCGACACGGTGATCGAGGTGCGCAACAGCACCTTTGTGAACAACCGGGCGGCGTCGTCAACGAGCGGCGGATTCGGGGCGGC
Organism: Phycisphaerales bacterium; assembly: GCA_043101835.1. Taxonomy (GTDB): domain Bacteria; phylum Planctomycetota; class Phycisphaerae; order Phycisphaerales; family UBA1924; genus JBICHM01. The sequence continues at coordinate 4,787 of JBICHM010000161.1, forward strand.
GCAGAACTGCACGGTGACGATCGCCAACAGCGTGTTCTGGGGCAACACGAAGCTGAGCGGGACGACCGCAGAGGCAGCGGACGAGATCGCGCAGGTGAGCGTATCGTCGCCGGCGTCATTCACGATCGATCACAGCGTGGTGCAGGGTCTGACGGCGCTGACGGGTGTCGGGCTGTCGGGCGCGGACCCGCTGCTGGCTGATCCGCTCGGCGTTGACGGGATCGAGGGGACGATGGACGACGACCTGCGTCTGTCGAGCGCCTCGCCGGCGATCGACGCAGGGGACAATGCGATGGCGGGGGTGGATGTGTTTGATCTCGACGGCGACGGGGACTCGCTGGAGTCGATTCCGTTCGATCTTTCGGGGGGCGCGCGGTTCATCGATGCTGCGGCGACGGCGGACACGGGGGCGGGCGGCGCGCCGGTGATCGATCTTGGCGCCTACGAGGCGGCGAGCGGGGCGCCGCTCTGCCCGACCGATCTGAACGGCGACGGGATGACGGACGGCGCGGACCTCGGCCTGCTGCTGGGGTCGTGGAACAGCGCGGGGGCGACGGATCTGAACGGCGACGGCGTGACGGACGGCGCCGACCTCGGGCTGCTGCTGGGGGCGTGGGGCGGGTGCGTCTGAGTCAGGGTGGCGTTCGCGCCTGGGCGCGGCGGGCCAGAATGTCGTCTCCCTTTGTGGCGGGCGCGGCGGTGATCGCTGCGTGTCCGGAACCGAATGGGGAGATTGCCATGCGCACCGTGTCACTTGTCACTCTTGCAGCCCTTGGGGCTTCGAGCATCGCCATCGCGGGGCCGCTGACGCCGCCGGGTGCGCCGGCGCCGAGCTACCGAACGCTGGATCAGATCGATCCCGGCACGCCGGTCAGCACGCTGGGCGGCGATGCGAACTCGGTGCACTCGATCACTTCGGGGGGGCGGTACTACCTCGATGGCGACATCGAGGGGGTCGGTCCGGGTCGCTACGCGATCGAGGTCAACACGACCGAGGCGGTGGAGATCGACTTCCACGGGTATTCGATCCGCGGCGACGGGACGGAGACGCTGGCGGCGATCGATCTGAACAGCGGCATCGCGGTCGTGCACGGCGGCGCGATCGCCGGCTGGGGCGTCGAGGCGATCACCGAGAACGACTCGACGCTGACGCTGCGCCGGATGACGATCCGGACGAGCGGCGGCGCCTTCGTGATGAATGTGAACCGACGCACGCTCATCGAGGACTGCGTGTTCGAGACGAACGCCGGGCCGATCAATCTGAACGGCGGCGGTGTGGGTGGGACGCAGACGGGGATCGTGATCCGCGGCTCGGTCTTCTCGGGGATGCCCAGCGCGATCAGCGGCCCGAACACCTCCGGCGTGCAGATCATCGGCTGCTCGTTCTCCGGCGTCGGCTCGGCGAGCGGGGAGACGAAGGTCGACATCGGCTCCGATGCGCTGATCCAGGGGTGCTCGTTCACGGGCGGCGGCGAGACGGCTGTGTCGGCGAGCAGCGGGCTGCGGATGTCGGACTGCGTGGTTCGCGGGCTCGCCACGGGCGTTGTGATCCCCGGCATCGCCGCGGGCCTCGAGTCGTCGATCGTCGGGTGCACGGTGAGTGGGTTCAGCGGCGACGGCGTCATTGTCGGCAGCCGGTCGATCGTCCGCGACTGCTCGATCTCCAACAACGGCGGATTCGGCATCAACGCGAACGCGAGCAGCGTCATCTCCGGCAACGCGCTCGAAATCAATGGCGGCGGCATCGAAGCCTCGTTCGGCGCCCGGGTCGTCGGCAACACGCTGCGGAGTCATCAGACCCTGGGGGGCATCGTCGTGGGCAGCGACGCCGTCGTCATCGACAACACGCTCGACAGCGGCGCCATCATCGTGACCGGCAGCGACAATGTGATCGACGGGAACACCATTACGGACACATCGCCGTCCATCGAACTCAACTCGACAGGCAATCTCGTGCGCCGGAACACCTTCAGCTCCGGGGCGCCGATCGGCGGCACGACGGGGGCGCCGGGCAACCTGGTGCACACGATCCGGACGAGCGTCGACTACCTGTCGGCGGGCCCCTTCGACAATGTGATCTACTGACGCCGCGGCGGCGAAGAGCAGAACGGCGCAACTCCACCCCCGGCGGGGGTGGAGTTTTTTCGCGCCGATCGCCGGGCGCGCGGGGGCGGGATGTCGCCCTGCATGGTGAGACGATCCGAACCCAAGCGAGGCCAGACCGGCCCAACGCCAGGAGCAGCACCATGCAGACTCGGAACATCACCATCGCGGCCCTGATGGCCCTCGCGGGCGCGGCGAGCGCGAGCGCACAGGCGTGGACCTCATCGACGCCGGGCGAGTGGACGGACGCCGCCAACTGGGACACGGCCAGCGCGCCGAACGGCGTGGGCGTGCCCGCGACGATTCTCTCGACGATCACCGGCGGGGCGCTGAACTCCTCGGGTGTGATCACCTTCGCCGGGCCGGTGACGGTGGGCGACATGGTGATCGACCTGGGGACGGCGGGGCCGTCGCTGCGGCTGGCGACGCAGACGCTGACGCTCGACAACGGCGGCGGGGCCGACATCCACATCATGACCAACTGCGCGTACCCGACGGTCATCGACGGGAGCATCGTCCTGCAGGGCAACCTCGTGACGAACTGGCGCGCGAGCAACGGGGCGGTCAACGCGAACATCAGCGGCGACTACGGGATCATCCACGACACGGACTTCGAAGGCCGCATGCGCCTCTATGGGAACAACACCTACACCGGGCCGACGATCGTGCGGCGCGGGCGGTTGAGCATTCAGTCCGCGTCGAACCTGGGCGGCCCGGAGTCGAGCACGACCGTGGAGGCGGGCGGCACGCTGATCCTCGAGACCTCGGCGAACCCGACGGTTCTCGCGGAGCCGGTCGAGATCCAGGACAACGGGCGGATGTGGCTGCTCTCGGGCAACTGGGCGGGGCCGATCACGATCGTGAACAGCGCCCGCTTCACGCCGTGGTTCGACGACGAAGAGGGCGAGATCAGCGGCCTGGTCACCGGCGCGGGCGTCTTCAAGCGGATGAGCGCGCAGTCGTATTTCCAGAACGACCTGGTGCGGGAATCGATCCTGACGCTCTCGAACGGGGCGAACGACTACACGGGCGGGACGGTGATCGAGGGCGGCGTGCTGCAGGTGTACGAGGACGGCGCGCTGGGCGCCGCGGGCACGGGCATCTCGTTCGACAAGGACGGGTTCTGGGAGCAGTCCGTCGGGCTGGCGACGATGGCGGATGTGGAGATCCCGCGCGACATCACGATGGTCGATCAGAAGGGCTGGCTGCGCGCCGATGCGGGCACGACGGGGACCTTCAGCGGCGTGATCTCGGGGAACTGGCCGCTGGACATCGGGCACCTGACCTGGTCGGGCACGGTGGCGCTCTCGGGCGACAACACCTACACCGGCGACACGACGGTGCGCACCGGCACGCTGCTGGCGATGAACACGGCGGGGTCGGCGACTTCGAGCGGCGCCGTGACCGTGGACCCGGGCGCGACGGTCGGCGGGACGGGCACGATTGCGGGCGATGTGGTGCTGGCGGGCGCGACGGTGGCGCCGGGCGCGAGCGCCGGGACGCTGACGGTCGGCGGGCTGTCGATGGACGCGGCGTCGACGATGGCGGTCGAGATCGCCGGCGACCAGGCGGGCGAGTTCGACCGCCTGGTGTCGACGGGGCCGGTCACGCTGGCGGGGACGCTCGATGCATCGCTGATCGAGGGGTACGCCCTGCAGGAAGGCGATGTGTTCGAGATCGTCAGCGCCCCGTCGATCAGCGGGCTGTTCGACACGGTGAACATCGGCCCGAATCTCGAGCTCGAGATCACCTCGACGAACGTGACGCTGAGCGCCATCAACATCGCACCGGCGTGCGAGGCAGATCTTGACGGCAGCGGTGCGGTCGATGGCGCCGACCTGGGTCTGCTGCTCGGCGCCTGGGGCGGGAGCGGCGCGGAGGACCTGAACGGTGACGGCGCGGTGGACGGCGCCGACCTCGGGTTGCTGCTGGGCGACTGGGGGCCGTGCGCCTGAGTGGTTGCGCAGCGGAGTGACGAGATCTCTCAGGGGGCGGACGTCGCGGATCGGCGTCCGTCCCCTTTCTCGTGCGCGGGCGCGAGGTTGCGTGCGGGGCGTGGTTCGTATGAGATTGCGCGCGGGACTTCCGGGGGGGGGCGGAGGAGCGGTCGTGATGAAGGCACGAAGGCTGATCGCGGCGGCGCTGCTTGCCTGGGCG
>JBICHM010000162.1:0-5146 GCA_043101835.1 Phycisphaerales bacterium
CGATGATGGCCAGGCCCGACGCCGCGGCTTCGTTGATGACCAGGCCCCAGGGCTCGAAGTCGCTGGGGAGCACCAGGGCGTCGCAGGCGTGGTAGAGCGCGCTGACGAGACGCTGATCCGTCAGGAAACCCGTAATCGACACGCGCCCGGCGAGGTCGTCGCCGATGAGAGCCTCGATCTCCTCCCGGAGCGGCCCGTCGCCGACGAGCAGCAGGTCCCAATCGGGTCGCTGCGCGGCGATCGCGCGGAAGGCGCGCACGAGCAGGTCCACCCGCTTCACGCTCGCGAGGCGACCGCTGTAGACGATGCGCCGGCGCTTCGGATCGAGACCGAAATGGTCGAGGGCCGCGCGCGATTCGTCGGCGGTGATGGAGCGGATCTCGTCGTAGTCGGGCTCATAAGGCCAGCGGAACATGCGGTCGCGCGCCACGCCGTAGCGCGCGAAATACGCCTCGCCGCAGGAGCCGCAGGGCATCACGCCGGTGAACCGACGCAGGAATCGTGGCATGAGGAAACGCTTGATCGCCCGCTTGAGACCGGTGGGGTTGTCGCCGTGGATGTTGCTGTCGCCGAAGAGGAACAGCGGCACGCGTCGTCGCCGGAAGTGGCGAATGATGCGGAGTTTCCCGGCGTCGGTATAGCCGACCATGACGATCGCCCGGACGTCGCGCTCCTCGAGCCACCGGATCATCGCGCGCCCACGTCGCCAGTCGCCGGGGATGCGCCTGGGGCGCAGACGCCCGTAGCCCGGCTCCCCGGGCGCGAAACAGATCGAGCCGATCTCGGGGTGGTCCTGGTACGGGCGCGGCGCCGGGTCGAACTCGTGGGTGAAGACGCTCCAGAGGCGCACCTCGGGCATCTCGCGCGCGATGCGCCGGTGCAGATGCAGGCGGTACGGGGTCAGCGTGTTCGCGACCACCGCGATGGCCACCTGGCCGTCCTGCGCGGGATGACCGGTCGTCTCACTCATGCCTTGCCGGCGATCGCCTTGTACCGCTCCTGGAATGACCGGACCGTCCGGGCGCCGTCGTAGTGCTCGAGCACCCACGACCTCGCGCCCTCGCCCGCGGCGCGGAGCGCCTGCTCGTCGGCAAGCAGGTCGAGCACGGCGGCGGCGACGGCCTCGGGGGTCTTGTCAACGATGCGGGCGCCGCCCGAGCGCTCCAGTTCGGCCCAGATATCGACACCCCTGGTCGTGACGACGGGCGTCCCGCAGGCGAGCGATTCGGGGAGCACGAGGCCGAAGTTCTCCTGGTGCGTGGGCAGCGCGAAGACATCGGCCGCCTGGTAGAGCGACAGCTTGCGCTCGCCGCGCACCATGCCGGGGAAGCGGGCGTCCTCGCCGAGTCCGAGGTCGCCGGCGAGCCGGCGCATGGCGTTGACATACGCATCGTCACCGGGGCCGGCGACGATGAGAATCGCGTTCGGTCGCGAGCTGCGCACGATCGCGAAGGCGCGGAGGAGGATCTCGACACCCTTCTTCTCGTGCACGCGGCTGAGGAAGAGGATGACGGGGCGGTCCTCGGGAAGATCGAACGCGTCGCGCGCCTCGGCGGGACCGGGAAGATTCTGGAAGGGCGCGATGTCGAAGACATACGGCACCACGGCGCCGGAGCCTCGCGGGAACCACCTGGAAGCCTGCGCGAGTTCGGCCTCCGCGGTGCAATGCACCCAGGAGGCGTTCTCGAGCAGTCGCCGGCCGGCGAGGGCGAGGTAGAGGCGTTTCTTGGCGCCCCGGTGCGCCATACACCAGTCGTCGAGCATGCCGTGGACGCTCAGGGCGTAGGGCTTGCCCGCGCGTCGAGCGACCTTGGCGAGCTGGATGTTGGCGCGCTCCCAGGGCGTGTGGACATGCAGGACGTCGCATTCGCGGATGTGCGCCTCGCACGCCCGCCGTGCGCCCGCCGGGAGGAGGCCCGCGGCGCCCTGGGACGGGATCGTCACGACGCGCGGCGCGCGATCGGCGCCGGCCCATTCGTCCGGCGCGTCGGCGGGGTCGTGGGTCAGGAGTGTGACCTCCTCGCCGGCGTCGGCGAGCGCCCCGGTCATGTCGATGACGGCGCGAACAACGCCGCCTTCGACAAGCCGTATGCGCGGGAGGTAGTGCACGATCTTCATCTGGCTGCTCCGGTGGAGGCTGGCTGGTTGACCCCGCGCAGCACGCGCTCGCCGAGGCGTTTGGCGTTATCGCCGGCGCAGACGCTGTCGGGGGGAAGTGAGTGGAAGACGGTGGAGCGTGCGCCGACGACGGTGCGTGCGCCGATCGTGACGCCGGGGCCGACGAAGACGTCGGCGGCGATCCAGACGTCGTCCTCGATGTGAATGGGGCGCGCGATCAGGGGCATGTCGCGCTGTGTGTAGTCGTACCCCGCGGCGCAGAGGTGCGCGTACTGGCTGACGGTGCAATGGGCGCCGATGTCGACGGGGCCGAGGCAGAAAATCACCGCGTGGTCGCCGATGGTCGAATGGGCGCCGATGGAGAGCCGGGCGGGGTGGCTGATGCGCGCGGTCGGGCGGATGCGCGCCGTCGGATGCACGGTGGCGCCGAAGAGGCGCAGCAGCGCCCGGCGGGCCAGATACCAGTTGTGGAAGGTGATGCGCATGAGCGGCTGGCCGACGAGCTCCCAGAGGGTCTCCTTGGCGCGCTCGGCGCGTGTGGCGCCGCGAACCAGCGCGACGCTGCGTGCGGGATCCGTCTGCGACCTGGTCTCGTGGCCAGGGGCGCTCACCACTCGTACCCCAGTCGCCTGAGTGTCGGCTCCATGTGGGGACGGATGAGGTCGAGGGTCTCGGCGTCGAGTTCATCGCGCCACTTGTCGACGCGCGAGGCGTCGGCCGTGCTTGCGGCCGCGTCGATGACCGGATCTGGATCCGGCAGCTCGATGAACTCGGCGATGCGCCGCATCTCCTCGCTCGGCCGGGCCATGAGGCGTTCGTAGCGGACCTCGAGGATGTTGGCGTCGGAGAGCGCCGCGGCGTCGTCGAGCGCCCGGGAGATGGCGCCGGACCATTGACGCGCAAGGACCACGGGGCGCGGGTCGGCGTCCACCCATTCTCGCCACCCGGGCGGGCGCGGCCCCCAGAAATCGAGCGGCTTCTGCGAGAAGCGCCTGGTGATGGTGTGCATGGCGCGAGGCGCGTAGGCCGGCCACTCCCAGAGCGGCGTCTGCATGGCGCGCCGGACCAGCCCCCCCATCGGCATCGGCTGGCGCATGATCTCGTCGGTGGATCGGATCACCGACCTGCCGTCGCGGATCAGCAGGAGGATGCGGGCGTCGGGAAAGACAGCGTTTACGAACCGGAGGCGGAGGGTGTTGCTCGGCGTCTTCTCTGCGAACCGGTCGCGGTCCCGCTCGCGCATGAACCGCTCGAAGGCGTCGCGGATGTGCGCGACGACGCGCGGGGTCGCGTCGGCCTCGGTCAGCACATCATCGGGTCGGTAGCCGCTTCCCCACGTCCAGATGTGGCGCGGCTCGACCCAATACGCGACGCGCGGGTGGCGCGAGAACAGGTCGCCCAGCCAGGTCGTGCCCGAGCGGTGCGTGCCGATGAGGATAATCGGTCGCTCGACGCCCATCGTTACTGCAACTCTCGCTTCTTGATGGGCTTGGCTGGATTGCCGACGTAGACGAGACCGCCCTCAAGATCGCTGTACACGCTCGTGCGCGCGCCGATGACCGCGAGCGCGCCGATGGTCACATTCGGGCCGACGAAGGCGTCGGCGCCGATCCAGGCGTCACGACCGATCGTGATCGGGTCGCGGATAAGGCGGAAGCGCCGGTCGGTGTAGTCGTGCGTCCCGGCGCAGAGGTGGGCGTACTGGCTGACGATGGTTCGCTCGCCGATGGTGATCTTGCCAAGGCTGTAGAGGATGGCGTAGTCACCGACGGTGACGCCGTCTCGGATGTCGAGGTTCCACGGGATCTCGATCTGGGTGGTCGGCCGGATCGACACCCCCTTGCCGATGCGTGCGCCAAACGTGCGAAGGATGAACCGGCGCACGCCGTACCAGTTGTGGAAGGAGAGCCGGAAGATCGGGCGCCCAATGAGCATCCAGACGGCGCGAATGACCTTCTCGCGGAAGGACCACGGGCTGGATTCGGGCGTGAGCTGGTGGGGATCGAGATCGGCGGCGGCCGCGGCGTCCTGAAGCTCGCGGACGCGCTGTTCGTGCCGGTGCGTCTGCTCGGCGTCAGCGGCGGCGGGCGGGCGCGCATCGTGCTCGAACCCGACGGGATGATCCGGATCGATTCGGTGCAGGAGGCGCACCTTCAGCGTCGTCATGCGCTCGTAGGTGGCCAGAAGCGATGCATAGGTGCGCGCCGGCCGCCCTTCGAGGATGCCGCCGGTGAGCAGGAGCGTCACGACCCATCGCATGAGCGGTCGGAACGGCAGCCGATAGCCGACGAGTTTCCACGCGCGCCGCCGCTCGACCGGATCGCGCGAGAGTATGCGTCCAAGCGTCGGCCGCTCGTGACGCGACGCGATGACCTGCAATGCTTCAAGCGACGAATAGCGGTTGTGCTTGTCGAGCCAGTCGTAGAGACCCTTGCTGAACGCGTAGTGCACATAGGGCTGATCGAGCTTGCCGACGCGCCCCTCGGTCGCCTCGCGCTGACCGTGTCCCCAGTCTCGGAAGCGCATCCGCGCACGGTGGAACAGGCGCATCTGGTAGGTCGGATAGCCGCCGGCACGCTTGAGCCAGCGTCCCATGAACATGAGCTTGCTGGGGATGTGGTAGCCGGCCTCGTCGGGGTCGCGACGAAGCACGGCGTCCATCTCGCGCACGAGTTCGGGCGTGAGACGCTCGTCGGCGTCGAGGTGGAAGATCCAATCGTGCCTGACGGGGATGTTGTCGATCGCCCAGTTGCGTTGCGCGCTGAACGACTCGAACGGATGCTCCCAGACGGTCGCCCCCAGCTCGCGCGCGATCTCGATCGTGCGATCGGTCGATCCCGAATCGAGCACATGGACATCATCGCACCACGAGCAGGACTCGATGCACGCCCGGATATTGATCTCTTCGTTCAGGGTGAGGATGACCACGGAGACCGGCGCCGTCTGGACGGCGCGCTCGACTGCCTGCGCTGGTGCGGGCGCCTCCAGGGTCACGCCGCGACCTCCTCGGGCGCGGCGAGAACGCCTG